>CADBSD010000032.1 GCA_902797225.1 uncultured Ruminococcus sp.
TCCCATTGAAAGAATATCCATAGATATATTATCTATGTTTTTACCCGATATGTCAATAAATATATTGTTCATTTTATCGAAAAATTTCAAATTTTTTTGTGGACTATCACAAATTGGCGGTATACACATAAGACCTTTTATCGAAATATTCTCGAAATCTTTAATCTCGTCAATCAATTCATACAGTTTATCAGCCTGTACACCGCTTTTACTTTCTTCCTCGCCGATATTAACCTCAATCAAAACGTCGGTATTAATATTATTCTTTATCGACTGTTTGGAAATCTCCTTAGCGAGCTTTACGGAATCTACGGATTGAATTAAATCGACCTTACCTACAATCTGTCTTACCTTGTTAGTTTGAAGATGTCCGATAAACTGAAGCGAGGCGTTATCCAGATCATAGTTATCGTACTTTGACAAAAGCTCCTGAACCTTATTCTCGCCTATGTATTTTAAGCCGAGAGAAACAGCGTAGTTAATTACCTCGACATCAACGGTTTTTGTAGCGGCTAAAAAAGTAATATCCTCTCTTTTTCTTCCTGATTTTAACGCCGCCTCAAAAATCCTTTCCTCGATAAATTTGTAATTGTATTCAACATCAGTGAATAATCTTTCCGTCATACAAGTTATCCCCCTTTACTACAACCTGGTCATAAAGCTGCAAGGTTTCGTTACTGAAAAGAACGCCGTCGTTAGGATTAGGTTCGCAAAGAACGTAGTCTTTGGCTGAATAAGAAATAGAAATCTCCTTAAAAAGCAGCTCTGAGCCGTGTAATACATATACGCCCTGAACTTTTTTCCTTTTAACGGACTTTTTGCCTTTCTTATCCTTAACCGTTTTCTCAACATAATCCTCGTGTATCGCGCGCTTGGAAACCTTTAAGCCTGTGTAAGAAACTGTTGTGATATCAATATTTTCACTTCGGGCGTTAGCGATATATTTATTCATATAATCGCACCTTAAAACAAGAACGCCTTTTGTTTTTCTGCTTTTCTGATTTATCGAATAAATGTAACTCGGTATCTTCTCCGACGTAATATTCGGCATAGAAATCGAAACCGTAACATCATTATTCATCAGATTCGAAAGCTTGACAGCGTCGTCGGGAGAAACCTTACAGGTAACATACCAGTTAGGATTAGTAACAATTTTACCTATAACATTCTTGGGAACATTTTTCTTCTTTATTTTATTGAATTTCTTTACGCCGAATTCTTTAAGATTATTGGAGTTAACAGATTTTTCATATCCGTCGCAGGAAGTAATAAAGTAGCCCGCTTTCGGTGAGGAAAGAGTTCCGATTTTCGGAGAGCAATTATTCTTTATCTTATTTCTCCTTGTTCTGAGCTCATTAATTTTACTGTTAAAATTCCTCACTGTTCCCGTCGTAATCTGTCTTTCGCAGATTGAGAAAAGAAGATTTTCGCAAGATGAATTAGCGTCAATAAGCTTACCGTTGTTTACGTCCTCGGAGATTGTAAAAATATTATTACTAATCTGGGAGTTTATTGTATCAAGTCCGACGCTGTTTTTATAATATGATTGTGAAAGCGACTGAAGGTTTTTTATCTGTTTATTTATCGCGTCGATTTGTTTTCTGGACACGGCGTCGTTTTCGTTGCGGTAAATATCAGCTATTGTCTGACCTCCGCTTACATCATCACCGTCGTCAATATTGTAAGAAAGCACTCCGCCCGAATCACGCTTTACATACGACTCCTCGCGCACTATAAACGCTTTTGTATGTATTTCATCAGAAACGGTTGTCGATACCGCTTCTTCGGTTTGTACGGCATTCACAAAATTAGCGCTTACAATAAGATATACGATATAAGAAACAATAAGTACAGATAAAATACCAATTATAATTCTTTTAAATAATAATTTATCCATTTATAAATCCTTTATTTTCAATAATACCTTTTATGTAATCAACTTGTTGACCGGTTGTCGTTAACTCGTCAATATTAATCCAGAAGATATCTTTATTACGTTTAAACCAGGTTAACTGTCTTTTCGCGTAATGACGAGTTTCTGTTTTTAGTTTTTCAATACACTCCTCCAAAGAAGCTTCACCGTCAATGTACGGTTTAAGCTGTTTATATCCGATTGCTTTAGAAGCGGTTTCGCTTAAATCGGAGGATAAAACCTCTTTCGCTTCCTCAACAAGTCCGTTTTCAATCATAATGTCAACACGCTTGTTGATTCTGTCGTAGAGGAACTGCCTGTCAGAAGCTTTGAGTCCGAAAATCAGATACTCATACTCAGATTCGTTTTCTCTGCTCTTTTCGTTTTGCTCGGTTATAGTCATACCCGTAGTTTTATAAAACTCAATAGCTCTTACAATTCGTTTTTGATTTCGCTGTTCATGCAGACGCATATAGGAATACGGATCAATCTCCAAAAGCATTTTGAGCAAACAGTCAATACCTTTTTCCTCGGCGATTTTGTTAAGCTCCGCGCGAAGCTCCAAGTTGGCGCTGTTATCGACAAAATCAATACCGTTAAGAAAGGAATCGATATATAAGCCTGTTCCTCCGCAGATTATCGGGAGTTTGTTCTTCTCAATAATTTTATCGACTGCCTTTGAAGCGTCCTCGACGTATTTACCGACCGAGTACGATTCGTTAGGCTCGAGAAAATCAATAAGATAATGTTTAATTCCCGACATCTCGATATCGCTCGGTTTAGCGGTCGCGATATTCATACCTTTGTATATCTGCATACTGTCGGCGGAAACAATCTCACCGTTATATAGTTTCGCAAGTTCTATAGAAAGACTTGTTTTTCCAGAAGCGGTCGGTCCCGCAACAACGAGTAACTTTTTCATAATCATACTCTTCCAAACTGCTTTTCAAGCTCATATTTAGTCATAACCATACAAACAGGTCTGCCGTGCGGACAATATCTTAATGTCGGATCATCATCAAGTTTATTAGCGATATCCATAAGCTCCTCACGAGTGCTTATATTACCGCCTTTTATCGCCGCTCTGCAGGCGACGTTGTGATATATCCAGTCCATTTTCTCGCTTTTTATATCTTTTTTGTTTTGGGCGATATATCCTGCCATTTCAATAACGGAAGACTCTATATCGTCAAGCGCGAGGTACTGCGGAGCGGCTCTTACAATCAGACAGCCATTACCGAAGTCCTCGACATCAAAGGCGCAATCCTTAAACATATCAATATTGTTTATCGCCGCCTCATAATCGTTTTTAGGCAGTGTAACCGTCAAGGGCTGGAGTAATATCTGAGAAAAGCCCGCGCCTCTCTCCTTTTTTAGCTTCTCATAAATCATACGCTCATGAGCGGCGTGCTTATCAATTATTATAATTTCTTTCTCGTTCTTCTCAACAAATATATATGTCCTGAAAGCTTCGCCCAAGAATTTAAGCGTATTTTTCGGCTTTTCATATAAAGGCTTAGGTTCTTCCCTGTTTACTACAGGTTCTTTAACGATTTCTTCCTTTGGAGTATGTACAATTAATTCCTCGTCAGGAATATTAAGGGCCGATTCCTTTTTTTCGGAAACAATCGCTGTATCAACAGGCTTTGTCTTTATTTCCTCTATTTTTCTTTCAATATTCTTCTGGCGATTTACAGCTTCTTTTGAATAAATACTAAGAGGTTCTTCTCTGTTGCAGACCGAAGCGTTAAGACTTCCGATAGGTTTAGTAGTATTTATAACATCATTTAAAGCGGAAATAGGATCGGGGTTGTTCGGCTTTTCCTGCTTTTTTTCAAATACGGCAGAAGCGGAAACAAAAGGCTTCGGTTTTTTTATGTCGGAAAAAGCGCTGTTTTGAGCATTATTATTAAAAGTGATATTTTTCTTTTCGTCGTTATTATGAAGCGAGTTTTTAACCGCGTGATATACAGCGTCAAAAACAGGACGCTCATTAATAAATCTTACCTGAATTTTTGAGGGGTGAACGTTCACGTCAATCGCCTCAAAAGGAATCGAAATATGAAGCACGCACGCGGGGAATTTTCCGACCATAACGCTGCCCTTGCAGGCTTCCTCCAAAGCCGCCATAGCCGTAACGGATTTTACATATCTCCCGTTTATAAAGAAGTTCTGCATACTTCTGTTAGGCCGCGCGTTAACAGGCTTTGAGATATAGCCTTTAATACTGATACCGTTCAGCTCGTAATTCACAGGAATAAGCCCGTTAGCGAAATCACGGCCGTAAACGGAATAGATAGCGGATTTTAGTTTTCCGTCGCCTGAGGTATTTAAGGCACGCTTTCCGTCACGTATAAAAGTAAAGGCGATTTCGGGGTGGGATAAAGAAACCTTATCTATGACATTAGCGACCGCGTTCCCCTCCGCTCTGTCCTTTTTAAGGAACTTCATACGAGCGGGAATATTATAGAATAAATCCCTTACTATAATCGTTGTTCCGACGGGACAGCCCGCGTCATCAAATACCGCTTCTTCTCCGCCGTTTATTTCGTAAGAAGTTCCCATATCCTCCGTTTTGTGGCGGGTTAAGAGCTGCAGCTTGGATACTGAAGAAATAGACGAAAGCGCCTCTCCCCTGAAGCCTAAGGTGGAAATGCTGTCGAGGTCGTCCTCAAGCTTGATTTTACTTGTGGCGTGAGGTAAAAACGCGAGTTTTACGTCGTCGCGCATAATACCGCAGCCGTTATCGGTTACTCTCATAAATGTGATGCCGCCGTTTTGGATTTCAACGGTAATATCGTCAGCTCCTGCGTCTATTGAGTTTTCAATCATTTCTTTTATTGCTGAGGCAGGTCTTTCGACAACCTCGCCCGCGGCGATAAGCTCCGCTACGTGTTTATCCAATACGTTTATGACACCCATTTATTTCACCACCTATATCATATTTTTCAACTCATATAAAAGATTAATCGCTTCTATCGGAGTCAGAGTATTAATATCTATTTTTTTGAGCTTATCCGCTATTACGGAGTCAACAGCGGGCATTAAGCTTAACTGTTGAATATCCTCAGCGGATTTTTTCGGCTTATTTATTATATCTGTTTTAGTTTTGCCGCTCTCGAGGTCCGCGAGTATTTCCTTCGCTCTGTTTGTAATATAATCGGGAACTCCCGCGAGCTTCGCTACTTCTATACCGTAGCTGTCGTCAGCGCCTCCGGGAACAATTCTGCGCAGGAATGTAATATCATCGCCCTTTTTCTTAACGGCAATATTGTAGTTGTTAACTCCGTCAATAACTTCCTCGAGTACAGTCAGCTCGTGATAATGCGTAGCGAATAAAGCTTTTGCTCCTAACTTTTTCTTATCGGCTACATATTCAAGCACGGCTCTCGCTATACTCATACCGTCGAAAGTGGAAGTACCTCTGCCGATTTCATCAAGAATAAGCAGAGATTTAGAAGTAGCGTTCGAAACGATGTTAGCGACCTCGCTCATCTCTACCATAAAAGTAGACTGTCCCGAAGCTAAATCGTCGGAAGCGCCAACACGTGTAAAAATACTGTCGACAATACCGATTTCAGCGGTTGAAGCAGGAACAAAGCTTCCGATTTGCGCCATAAGCACAATTAAAGCGACCTGACGCATATACGTAGATTTTCCCGCCATATTAGGCCCTGTTATTATCGCTACTCTGTTGGCTGAGCAGTTAAGATATACGTCGTTCGGTACAAACGGAGCGCCGTTTAAAAGCTGTTCAACGACAGGATGTCTGCTGTCTTTAAGAATAATCCTGTCCTTTAAGTTAACATCAGGACGAATATATCTGTTATCCGCGGCGACATTAGCGAGGGAATTAAGTACATCAAGCTGAGCTATCGCGGAAGCCGTTTTCTGTACACGCTCAAGCTCGGAAGCTACCTGTTTTCTGATATTATCGAAAATTGAGTATTCAATAGCGATAGCTTTGTCTTTAGCGCCAAGTATTCTTCCCTCAACGTTTTTAAGCTCCTCGGTAATGTATCGTTCACAATTTGTTAACGTCTGCTTGCGTATGTAGGTTTCGGGAACTAAATCCTTGTAGGAGTTAGTCACCTCTATATAATAGCCGAAAACTCGGTTATATCCTATTCTAAGCTTAGGTATTTTAGTGATTGCCCTCTGTTCTTCCTCAATCTTTGAGAGAATCCCTGTCGAGTTATTCATATCCTCGCTGACTGAGTCAAGCTCAGCGTTATAGCCGCGTTTTATCAGTCCGCCTTCTTTTACGGTAAAAGGAGGTTCTTCGACTATCGCGTCGTCTATAAGCTTATAAATATCCTCAAGCGGGTCTAAATCATTATAAAACTGTTTTAATAAGCTTGATTTGGAATCTTTCAGCAGTTCTTTAATCTGAGGAAGATTCTTAATGGCGGACGCTAAAGAACGCAGCTCTCGTCCTTTTGCCGAACCGTAAACGATATTTGTCATAAGACGCTCAATATCGAATATACCAATCAACGCGGCGGTTAAATCAAGCCTCAGTACGGTTTCGTTGACAATCTCCTCAACAGCGCTCTGTCTGTTTATGATTTTTGTGACATTCAAAAGCGGTTTTTCTATCCAGCTTCTGAGAAGTCTTTTACCCATTGAGGTTTTGGTTTTATCGAGAACCCATAACAAAGAACCCTTTTTCTCCTTTGTGAGCATCGTCTGAGTGAGTTCCAGATTTCTCTGGGTATTAAAGTCAAGCTTCATAAACTGGTTTTCGGAGAACACGTTGATATGATTAATTCTCTCCAAACCGTTTTTCTGAGTATTTTTAAGATAAGTTACCAAAGCTCCGAGAACGCATATCGAAAGAGTGTTGTCACAAACAAGAGAATAATCGTCCTTAAACTGCTTTTTCACAACATCATCGCAGGTAATATAGGCAAAATTCTCGTCAGGCAACATCTCAACTGTGGTCGAGAGCTTATCCTTAATGAATGAAGGGAGTTCTTTAAACTTAACCGTATCTCCGCCTATAAGTATTTCTCGGGGATTATAGCTTGTAAGCTGGCTTTTTATCTTATCTAAACAATCCTTACCTTTAAAATCGGTAACGTATAATTCTCCTGTAGAAATATCACAGAAACACATAGCTACATTATTCTGTTCGCTGTATATACAGCAAATGTAATTGTTTCTGCTTTCATCAAGCATACTGCTCTCAATTACGGTACCGGGTGTAACAACCCTTACAATATCTCTCTGAACTATAGTTTTAGCCTTTGCGGGATCTTCCATTTGTTCGCAGATAGCGACCTTATATCCCTTTTGTACAAGTCTTGCTATGTAGCTTTCACAGCTGTGGTAAGGAACGCCGCACATAGGCGCTCTTTCTTCAAGGCCGCAGTCGCGTCCCGTAAGAGTGAGTTCAAGCTCTTTTGACGCCAGCTTCGCGTCGTCGAAAAACATCTCATAAAAATCGCCTAATCTGAAAAACAAGATTGTATCTTTGTTTTCTTCTTTAATTTTCAAATACTGCTGCATCATCGGGGATAATTTTTGCATTCAAACTCACTCCTTTCCGTTTATTTACAGTTAATCAGCCGCAGCCTCCGCAGGTTGAACAGCTTCCTGTGCAGGAGCTGTCAAAATCTGTTGTTTCGGGGTCCTCGCCGGCTATACAATTCTGAAGAATCGTCATAACTCTGTTGGAAGTCTGGTCGAACGACTGCTTAGCCTCGTTATACGCTTTCATATTTTCGTTTGACATTATCTTTGAGTAAACTTCCTGCATTTCTTTGTTGAGCTTCGCGATTTTTTCGCCGTCTTTTTCTACTTTCTGAGTTTCAACGTTTATAGAAAGTCTTTTAAGATTAAACTCTTTGATTAACTCCTGAAGCTCGGCGTCGGCGTCAGCCTTTGTTTCCGCCTCACGCATTTTGATATATGACTCCTCCTGCTGAAGAAGCTTTCCGAGTTCTCTTGTTGCTTTTATTAATTCCATTTCTTTACTCCTTGAATTTACCTTTTAAAATCCAGTTGCCCGCTTCTGTAATCTCAACCTGCTGAAAAGTGCCGACTAAGTCCGCGCTTGCTTTCGCTTCAACTATTATGTTACCCGAAGTACGGCAATTTAATGTGTTATCTTTTCCTTTTTCCGCTTCCACAAGAACCTTTTGAGTAGTACCAACCATTGAGTTACAGCGTTTGGAAGCGATTTCTTCCTGAACGTCCAGAAGCTCTCTGAACCATTTCGATTTTTCCTCAGCCGATATCGGGTCGTCCATTTCAGCGGCGGGAGTACCGACTCTCGGAGAATAAATAAACGTAAACAACGACGTAAACTCAACCTCTCTTATCAGAGATAAGGTTTCTTTAAAATCCTCGTATGTTTCGCCGGGAAAACCGACAATAACGTCGCTTGTCAAAGACACGTCGGGTATTTTACTCTTAGCGTAATTTACAATTTCAAGATACTTTTCTCTGTCGTAGTGTCGGTTCATAAGCTTTAAAATACGGCTTGAGCCCGACTGAAACGGCAGATGAAGATGTTTACTTATGTGTTTTGAGTCTGCTATTGTATCGATTAATTCCTTGGTACAATCCTTGGGATGTGATGTCATAAATCTGAGCCAGTAGTCACCCTCAATGCTGTCGACCTCACGTATAAGCTCGGAAAATGATGTTCTGTTTTCAAGTGTTTTTCCGTAGGAGTTTACATTCTGGCCGAGCAAAGTAATATCTTTGTATCCGCTTTCTATCATCATACGGGCTTCTTTGAGGATAATACTCTTTTCACGGCTTCTTTCACGCCCTCTTACGTACGGCACGATACAATAAGTACAGAAATTATTGCAGCCATACATAATTGGAAGCCACCCTTTAAAATTGCCGTCGCGCTTGAGCGGGATTCCCTCGTGAATCATACTGTCGTCGTTATCGCGCACATAAACACGCTTTCCGCTTGATAAAGCTCTGTATAAAAGCTCTGGGAACATATGAAGCGCGTGCGTACCGAATACAAGCCCGACGTAAGGAAAGCTCTTGTACATTCTTTCGGCAATATGCTTTTGTTCCATCATACAACCGCAAAGCGCGATAAGAGTTCTGGGATACTTACGCTTTAAATTCTTTAGAGCGCCGACATTTCCGAACACCCTGTCCTCAGCGTGCTCGCGAACCGCGCAGGTATTAAAAAGAATAAAATCAGCGTTATCGGGCTTGTCCTCAAATTCAAAGCCCGCTTTCGAAAGCATACCCTTAATATGTTCGCCGTCCGCAACGTTTTGCTGACAGCCGTAGGTATGAATAAAAGCTATAGGTTTTTCACCGCGTTTGCGATCCTGCATGATCTCATAAACTAAGTCGAGGTATTCGCTTTGCGATTCATTAAAATCATTAAGTGTTCTGAATTTTTCTTTCAAGACAAATTACCCCAATCTAAATTTACATTCCTAGAAATTATAGCACAAAACCTAAAGTAATACAATAGATTTTGTGCTAAAATTTTACTATATTTTGTGTTTTGTTTGTCTTATCTCACAATATCTGCGAATGTTGACGGCGTATTACCCACAATTACGGTTTGAGCTATCTCGTAATCGGTTTTAAAATTGATTCTTTCGCTGTACTCAGGGCTTAAAGTTATTATTTCCGCTTTAACAATCAGATACATATGGTGAACTGTCTGGTTAACTCCGCCGCTTTCAAACTTACTTTTTATCTCACAGTTAACCGAGCCTGTCAAAACAAAGCTTATTTCGATTTCAGGCCCCGCGGTGCTCAGTAATGTAATATCTGTAAAAGAACCAAGCGGTAAAGAGAATTTATATAGTTTTTGAATATCAAGCTGTTTTTGAATTGACTTGACTGTTTTTGATTTAAGCTTATTAATATTTATCGAATTAGTATTTATGGAATTAACTTTACCGTCGTCCGAATAATTAATTGACGCTAAATCCTTATAGGAGTATTTTAGTAAATCCAGATTCTTTTCAACTTCATTACTTATCACTTTTGCCGCGGTTGACTTTGCCTGTTTTCTTACACACTTCTTGGTAAACGGTACTGCCTGCGCCTCAAACAATAAAACAACCGCAACAGATAATAATATAAGCAGAAAGAATACTTTTCTAAGCCTTTTATGTATTCTTGACTTTTTTCTTTTGTATATCAAAAAACACCCCTCGTTATACTATACGAGAGGTGTTAATTTGTTACAGATTTTCGTTATTGTTAAAGTCACAAACCCCTAATTCACAGGATTCACAATCCTCGTCACAATAATCGTTCTCATCATTGAACTCATCCGCGAAAAGGCTGGAAAAATCAAATTCAAGTTCTCCGCCGCAGTTGGGACAATTCATTTCTCCTTCGATTAAGGTATCCTCATCAACTACGATTTGAGCTCCGCAGTCGGGGCACTTCACCTCGTAGCTTGCGTTATCGTCGTCATAATCGGAATACTCGTCATCGAATTCATCATAACCTATTTCATCAAGGATCTCAAAAAGCTCGTCGTTCTGCTCAGTTAAGAACTGAACGTCCTCCTCGATAAATGTTATTTCGTCAGACATATCATAAATCAAATCGAGTATCGCCTCAATAAGCTTTCCCTCGGGTTTGGAATTATCAAGCTCCAAGCCCTCAGCCAAGCCTTTCAGATAGGCGGCTCTCTCCGAAATACTCATGTTATCATTAACAGACATATTTGCTCCTTATGCTCTTCCAAGATACTCGCCTGTACGGGTATCAATCTGAATTACTTCACCCTCGTTAATAAAGAGAGGAACTTTAACCTCAGCGCCTGTCTCAACGGTAGCGGGTTTAGTCGCGTTAGTAGCTGTGTTGCCTGCGAATCCGGGATCGGTTTTAGTAACCTCAAGCTCTACAAAGTTGGGCGGTTCAACACCGAATACATTGCCCTTGTAAGAAAGAATCTTACAAATCATATTCTCTTTTACAAATTTAAAGTTGTCGCCCAGAACAGAAGCGTTAATCGGAAGCTGCTCCCATGTTTCTGTATCCATAAAGTAGTAGAGCTCGCCGTCGTTGTAGCTGTACTCCATATCCTTACGGTCTACAAAAGCCTTGGGATACTTATCATTAGGGTTAAATGTTTTTTCAACTACAGATCCTGTAATAACGTTTCTGATCTTTGTTCTTACAAACGCCGCGCCTTTACCGGGTTTAACGTGCTGGAACTCAATGATAGAAACTACCTGTCCGTCCATCTCGAAAGTTACGCCGTTTCTGAAATCACCTGCAGAAATCATATGATTATACCTCCTAGATTATTTTTAAAGTATTTACAAGATTATTATACATAAAAACAAAGAAAATTGCAAGTATTATACTATAATTAGTTCTTTTGTAAGCGTGGCGAAATTATGATAGCCGTTTTCCGTAACCAGAATCATATCTTCTATTCTTACTCCGAATTTGTTTTCGAGATATATACCCGGCTCAACGGTAATAACCATTCCCTCGGATAGTATGGAGTCGCTTTTAGGACTTACAAACGGTTTTTCGTGGATATCAAGCCCTACTCCGTGACCTGTGGAATGTCCGAAATTATCGCCGTATCCCGCGTTTTTTATAATATCGCGCGCGGTTTTATCAACGTCAAACGCTTTTACTCCCGCTTTTACTTTTTCAAGCGCTGAAATCTGAGCGTTTAAAACAATACTGTAAACCTCACGCTTGTATTCGTCGCAGTGTTTTACAGCTACGGTTCTCGTCATATCGCTGTGGTAACCGTTGTAAATCGAGCCTATGTCCATTGTAAAAAAATCGCCCTCGGCTATTTTATCGCCGCTCGGAACGCCGTGCGGCAGAGAGGTCTTTTTCCCTGTTATGGTTATTAAATCGAAGCTAACGTCTGACGCGCCGTATTTTTTCAACAGATACTCCAGCTCAAGACTTATTTTTCTTTCCGAAACATCGGGTTTTATATAGTTAAGAACCTCGTTATACGCTTTTTCGGTAATCCTCTGAGCGGTTTCAATATACTCTGTTTCTTCCTTGCTCTTAATAATACGCAAATTAGATACAGCTTTACTGAGCGTATCATCAGAAATCAAGGAAATACCGCTGCTGTTAAACTTTCGAATATACATATTATAAACGCTTACGGTAATACTCTCAGCTTCAAGATAAAGAGTATCTACAGAGTGTTTTTTACAAAGATTTATAATGTCGTCGGTTAAGCTTTTAAACTCAACTACTTTACAGCTTTCACATTTTTTCTTCGCGAGCTCAATATATCTAAAATCAACGAGCAGATAGGCTTCGTCAGCCGTTATAAAAACTCTACCCTCACAGTTTAATATACCGCTAAAATAATAAACATTTTTTTCGTTGGAAATTAATAAAGCCTCGTTAGTATTCTTGATCAGCTTGCGGATTTTTACTAATCTATCGGAATAAACAGACATTAAACCAAGTCCTTTAAAGCGTCAATCGCTAAGAAATAACTGTTTTTTCCGAATCCGGCAATCTGTCCTACGCACACGGGAGAGATAACCGAAGTGTGTCTGAATTCTTCTCTCGAATGAATATTTGACATATGAACCTCGACAAAAGGAATATTAACGCTCGCTATCGCGTCCCTTAACGAATAGCTGTAATGAGTTAAAGCGCCCGCGTTAATAACAACGCCGTCAAAAACGCCTAAAGCCGAATGTATCTTATCTATTAAATCGCCCTCGTGATTTGACTGGAAAATTTCGCACTCAAATCGGGACTTGGAACAGTACTCTTTAATCTGCTCATTTATACTGTCGGCGTTTTCCGTACCGTATATACCTTTTTCACGAACACCAACCATATTAAGATTAGGCCCAAGTAAAACTAATATCTTCTTCATAAAACCACATCCTGTTAAAAAATTAAAAGAAAAAAAGCGGACAAAATGTCCGCTTAATCTTATCTGTATTTACGTTTACGAGCTGCTTCGGACTTTTTCTTACGCTTTACGGAAGGCTTCTCGTAAGCTTCTCTCTTGCGAACTTCAGCGATGACGCCAGCTCTCGCGCACTGCTTCTTAAAACGTCTTAATGCGCTTTCAAGAGATTCATTTTCCTTAAGTCTTACTTCTGACATTCTATATCCCTCCCATCGATATGGGTAATTTGCAATTCAATGCATTAATCATTATACACCAAGTAGACATAAAATGTCAATACCTATCAAAAAATTAGTTTAAAAATACTAAAAAGTCATTTTTTAGGGATTAAACAGCTATGTTTACTATACTGATTCTGTATCTTTTTTCTATTATTTTTCAATAATATCAGATAAATCAAGCTCTTTTCCGTCCTGCCACATACGCTCAAGGTCGTAGAACTCTCTCGCTTCCTCGTTAAAAACATTTACGATAATATCAACGTAATCGAGAAGAATCCAGCTGTTTGAACGATGTCCTTCAATATGGTTTACGGATATGCCGAGCTTGTCCATCTGAAATTCAACCTCGTCGGCTAAAGCTTTAACCTGCGTACTGCTTCTTCCCGTGGCGATTACCATATAATCCGCCAGAATCGTAACGTCGGCAATTTCAATTATCTTGATATCCTGAGCTATTTTACTATCCAAAATCTGAGTTATTTTTTTAGCCTGTTCCAAAGTTGTCATTAAAGTAAACCTTTCTTTTCTAAAGTCATAATTGTATCGTTATAGCAAAAAAACGCGTTGCTGTGTATAGTAAGTTTTCTTTTCGCTAAATCAGTTATAGTGAACTGCAAACCGAACAGCATAGCGTCCTCTAAACACTCAAACGCTTTTTTACGCATAATATTAACGCCGTCATAGTTTCTTTCCTCACCGATAAAATCAGCGATAAAGATTATTTTTTCAAGCAAAGACATATTCGCTCTGCCTGTAGTGTGATAACGTATCGAATTAATTATATCCTCGTCGTCAATTCTAAGCTCATCACGCACAAAAACGCTTCCGGCGATAGCGTGCCAAAGCTTTGATGTACCTTTTTCGACCGCGTCAAGTATTATACCACCGTCAGTCATAATTTGCAACATTTCTTCCTTAGGAATTTCTTTACAGCAGTCGTGCAGAATACCCGCGATTTCGGCTTTTTGTTTATCGGCGCCGTAACGCTCGGCTAATTGCACAGCCGATTTAGCGACGTTAATACTATGGATATAACGCCTCTCGCCCATTCTGGATTTAATTAAGGAACGATACTTATCAACACTCACATAAATCATCCTTTTTTCTTTGATTTTGGAAGTACAATGACAGGCTCGTCGGGGTTAGGTCTGTATAAAACAAATTTTGAACCGATAACCTGTACAACATCGCTGTTTGTTTTTGGAGCAATTAAATCAGCCGCCTCTCTCGGAGATAACGGAGAATTCTCAAGGCACTTGCCTTTTATTAGCTCTCTGGCTGTAAGAGCGTCGTCAACCTGTTTTATAATCTGGTCGTTCATACCGCCCTTACCAACGTAGATTATTGTTTCTATTGGATTAGCGAGACTTCTTAAATAAGCTCTCTGTTTACTTGTTAACATTATTTTCCTCCAAATACCTTAATAGCTCGGCTTTGAACATTCTGAGCGCGTTTCCTCTGTGGCTTACTTTGTCTTTTTCCTCAGCGGAAACCTGTCCGAAGGATACGCCGTTATAAAGAAAAATCGGATCATATCCGAAGCCGCCGTCACCGTCGGGCTCGTAAGCTATTTTACCGTAACAGTAGCCCTCTACCTGAATTTCGTCGCCGCTTGGAAAAACACAAGTAACCGCGCAGGTATAATGCGCTCCGCGTTTTTCCTCAGGTACGGATTTCAGCTTTTCGAGGATAAGATTGTTTTTATCTTCGTCTGTCGCCTCGTCTCCCGCGAATCTCGCGGAAAATATTCCCGGAGCGCCGTCTAAAGCGTCAACACAGATTCCCGAGTCGTCAGCTATAGCGGGCAAGCCTGTTTTTTCACAAGCCGCTTTTGCCTTTATATACGAGTTTTCTTTAAATGTAGCGCCGTTTTCATCAACATCATCGAGCGATATTCCCTCCTGTTTAGGAGAAACAGCGTTTATGCCGAGAGGTGAAAGAATTCTTTCGAGTTCTTTTAGTTTCTGAGCGTTATTAGTTGCAATAATAAATTTCATATTATTCCTCATTACTGAAATCAAATAACGCTCTGGAAAACTCGTCGGGATCAAACGGCTGTAAGTCATCAATCTGTTCTCCAACACCGATAAACTTAACGGGTACATCAAGAGAGTTTTTAATAGCTAAAACTATACCGCCCTTAGCAGTTCCGTCGAGCTTAGTAAGCACAATACCTGTTATACCTGTAGCGGCTTTGAAATGCTCAACCTGAGAAACGGCGTTCTGACCTGTCGTAGCGTCTAATACGAGTAAGACCTCTTTGTCGGCGTCGGGTAATTCTCTGTCTATGATTCTGTTGATTTTAGCGAGCTCGTCCATAAGGTGCTTTTTGTTATGAAGTCGTCCCGCCGTATCGGCGATAATAACGTCAGCTCCTCTCGCCTTTGCCGCGGAAATCGCGTCGAATACAACAGCCGCGGGATCGCTTCCTTCATTCTGTTTAATGATATCACAACCGCTTCTCTCAGCCCAAATCTGAAGCTGATCAATAGCCGCGGCTCTGAATGTGTCGGCAGCGGCGAGCAGAACCTTTTTGCCTTCATTTCTGAAACGGTTAGCCATTTTACCGATAGTTGTAGTCTTACCTACACCGTTAACTCCGATAACGAGAACAACCGACGGTTTTGTATTGAGATTAAGCTCCTGACCGCCTCTGAGCATTTCGCTGACAACCTCTTCCAGTAATTTCTGGATTTCCCCGGGATCGGTTGTGCCTGTTTCTTTTACCTTAACCTTTACTCTTTCACAGATTTCCTGCGCGGTGCTAACACCTACGTCGCCCATTACAAGAAGCTCCTCGAGCTCCTCAAAAAGCTCCTCGTCAATCTTCGTGAAAGATTTAAGCATCGAGCCAATCTGACCGATAACCGAATCTCTGGTCTTTTTTAATCCCTCTTTAATCTTTTTAAAAATTCCCATATTATAATCCTCTGTTAAATACCTAGTTTAGCGCTTACCTCGCTTGCTCTTAATTCAAGCAGCTTGGAAACGCCCTCATCCTGCATAGTTACGCCGTAAAGCACGTCGGCTTCTTCCATAGTACCGCGTCTGTGCGTAATAAGAATAAACTGTGTTTTGTCGGTAAGATTTCTTACATACTGAGCGAACCTGTCGACATTGACCTCGTCAAGCGCCGCCTCAATCTCGTCCATAACACAGAAAGGAGCAGGTCTTACCTTCATAATCGCGAAATATAAAGCGATTGCCACAAGAGCCTTTTCTCCGCCTGATAAAGCGTCGAGATGTACTACGATTTTTCCCGGCGGGTGTACGACAATATCAATTCCGCTTGTAAGGATATCCTCGGGATCGGTAAGCGAAAGCGAAGCGGTTCCGCCTCCGAAAAGCTCCTTAAACGTGTATGTAAAGTTCCTGTTAATCTCCTCGAAGCTCTTTATAAACTCCTCCTGCATCTGTTTTGTAAGGTCGTTTATAAGGCGTTCGATTTCCTTTTTGGATTTTTCAACGTCGTTTACCTGAACGCTTACGAAGGAATACTTTTCGGATACTTCCTTGTATTCCTCAATAGCGCCGACATTAACGTTACCGAGCGAGCGAATCTTTGATTTAAGCTCGTTAAGTCTGGATTTCGCTTCTGAGATATTTTCAAGCTTAATTGAGTTTTCCTCAGCCTCTTTCTTGGTAAGCTGGTATTCTTCCCAAAGCTTGGAAATAATACTATCGTATTCCTTCCGAAGATTGATTTTACGTTCTTCAAGTCTTGCGAGTTCCTGACCTGCCGCTTCTCTCTCGGCGTTTTTTTCTCTTTCAAGAACTCTGAGCTCACCTGAGCGTTTTTCCAAATCGGTTTTTTTTCGGTTTATATTCTCTATTTCCTTGTTAAGAGATACAACCTTATCGTCCGACTGCTTAATATCGTTCTTTAAAGACTCGATTCTTTCCCTTGTGTTCTCTATAATACTGTTATAATTACTGATTTCCATAAGGATTTCAGCTTTTCTGGAATCCCTGTTCTCCTCGGTCGATAAAGCGTAAGATATTTCGGATTTTAAGGTATCTATATCCTTTTTAGCCGTAACAATCTCAAGACGAATATTTTGAAGCTGTTCGCTCATCTTTTCACGTTCTTCGGTAAGTTTCGAGCGGTTTCCGGTGATTTCTTCTATCTGAGCCTCATACTCGGAGATTGACCAGTTAATATCATCAAGCTGTTCTTTCGCTCTTCTTTCATCAACCTTATACCGAGCGATTCTCTCCTTACAGCTTTTGATTTCTACTTCGGCTTCTTCAATCGCCTGTTTCTGAGTGTTTAATTCATTTTCGCAGGCTTTGGCCTCTGTTAAAATACGAACCTGTTCTTGCTTTGAGTTGGATAAATCAGCTCTTGTAGCGAGAATTTCACCCTCAACAGCGGCGTAATCCGCAACGGCTTTCTCCAGAAGCTTTTCGGATTCCATAGCCTTTTTGTTCAAATCGTCAGCTATATTCTTATGCTTTGCGATTTCACTGGCTCTGGAAAGAAGTCCTGATTTTTTGCCGAGAGAACCGCCTGTAAGCGAACCGCCCGCGTTTACGACCTGACCGTCTAACGTAACAATCTTAAATCGGTAGTTGTATTTTTTCGCGATAACTGTAGCGGCGTTTAAATCCTCGGCAACAACAATTCTGCCGAGAAGCGACTTCAAAATATTATTATACTCATCCTTAGCGTTGCATAAATCGGAAGCAATACCTATAAAGCCGTAGAATTCATCAAGACCGTTTTCTTTAAGCTCTTTCGGCTTGATTGTATTCATCGGCAAAAATGTAGCCCGACCTCCGTCACGTTTCTTTAGAAAAGCAATTGCCGCTTTAGCGTCCTGCTCGGTGCTTGTTACGATATTCTGCATCGCGGCGCCTAAAGCCACTTCTATAGCGACTGTATATTCCGAAGGCACTTCGATAATTCTCGATACAGGTCCTCTGATACCCTTTAACTGTCCGCTTTTTGACGCTTTAACTACATTCTTTACAGAATAAGAAAAGCCCTCCAAATTACGCTCTAAGTCCTCTAAAAGCTTAACTCTCCTTAAAGCCTGCTGAGCGTCCAGCTTGAGGTTATCTGTTTTCTCCTTAATCTCATCGCGTTTATTCTTTCTTGAGCTAAGCTTTAGCTCAAGACCTTTAACCGAGTTTTCAAGAGATTCTACCTCAGAATTAATGGCGTCAATTTTCTTTTTGTAATCCTCAGAGATTTCAAGCGTGGTTTTGTATTGTTCGTTTCTCTGAGAATTCGAGCTGAGTATACTCTCGATTCGAGCCTGCAGTTCCGTTACGGAGGTAACGCTTGTCATCTGAGTTACACGAGCGTCGGCGGACTGAGCTGTAAGCGCTGAGAGCTTTGAGCTCAATTCCTGAATTCGGTCGCCGCTCCTGCTTGAATTAGTATTGATTACATTCAGTTTATCGGAAACCTCATCGTAAACATCTTGCTTCTCGCTTATTGTTTTTTCAAGCTCTATTATCTTTTCTTTTTTAATTTCTATGCTGTTTAAGGCGTCCTCGGCGTCGATATCGACCTTTTTGATTTCCTCCTCAAGCCTTTCGATATTCTCTTTGTTATGAAGAATATCGTTTTCGCATACAGAAACCGAGGATTTCTTTGAGCTGATTTCAGCTATAACATTGTTTATATTCTCTCTTACGGTTTCGATATCCGCGGAATACTGACCGTTTTTAATATATATTTTCTCTGTTTCGGTCTGGATGTTTTCAAGAGTTTCGCCCGCCTGAGTATGCTGTAAACGGGCGATCTCGATTTTATCTTCTTCCTCTTTTATAGTCTTGTTGCTGTTGTTCAAGGTATTAACCCAAAGAGCGATTTCAATATCCTTTTTCTCCTCGGAATACTCCAAAAACTTTTCAGCCTTATCGGACTGTCTTTTTAGAGGGCCTACGCGTTCTTCTAAATCGGTGACAATATCGCGCAGACGTAAAAGATTATCCTCCGTATGTTTAAGTTTTCTTTCGGATTCTATCTTTTTATATCTGTATCTGGAAATTCCCGCGGCTTCTTCAAAAATCTCGCGTCTGTCCTCGCTTTTTGAAGAAACGATACTGTCGATTTTGCCCTGGCCAATCATAGAATAACCATCACGGCCCAAACCTGTATCCATAAACAGCTCGTTAACGTCTTTTAAACGCACCTGAGCGCCGTTTATAAGGTATTCGCTTTCGCCGCTTCTGAAATATCTTCTTGTGACAGCGACATTATCACCGTCGTACGGCAGTAATCTATCGTCGTTTAAGATATTAAGCGTTACCTCAGCGTAACCTTTAGCTTTTCTGCCGTCAGTACCGTTAAATACAACGTCTTCCATTTTTGAACAGCGCAGACTTTTTGGCGACTGTTCGCCGAGAACCCAGCGAATGGCGTCGCTGATATTACTTTTACCTGAACCGTTAGGGCCTACTACGGAGGTCATACCTGTATCAAAGTTTAATTTAGTTTTATCGGGAAAAGTTTTAAAGCCTTGAATCTCAAGGGATTTTAACAGCATTTAATCACCTGTTTTAACTTCGTATTTATCTAAACTATTGTCTGTTTTAAACTTAATATTATAGCCTGAGCTTTTTAACTCTTTCAAATTAGCTCTGTTCTGCCCTATTGCTTTTGAAAGCGATTTCGGGTTCACAAAAACAGTTAAGTCTTTTTTATCAGTGTTTTTTATCAAATCTTTTATCGCGTTTAAAATTATCCTGCTTTCGCATAGCTCCTTGAAAGCGGGATGATATATTTTCGCGATATCGTTATTTATTAATGAGTCGCTGTAATGAAGTCCGACACGTATTACATCAATATCGTTTTTATTAAAAAGTGTAATCAACTCACTGCAAAGCTTGACGGATTCTTCAAGTGAATAAGGAACATACTCGCCTTTTAAAAATAAGCGTTCAAGCTCTGTGTTTTTCATTATAACGGTAGGATAAATCCTTACGCAATCGGGTTTAAGCTTTACAAATTGCTCAGCGGTATATAAATCGCTTTTATAATCGGATTTATACAGTCCTGTCATCATCTGAAGTCCGAGGTTAAAGCCGTAACTTTTTATAAGATTCGATGAATTGATTACATCATCTGAGTTATGTCCTCTGTTATTAGCGTTAAGGACAGTATCATTCATTGATTGAGCGCCGAGTTCTATTGTCGTTACATTATATTTCTTTAAAAGAATTAATATTTCATCATCAATATAATCAGGTCTTGTGGATAATCTGATACCTTTAAAATTGCTTATATACGGTTTAGCAGCTTCCAGTAACGAAATCATATAATTCCTGTCTATAGCCGTAAAGCTTCCGCCGAAAAAAGCGATTTCGGCTTCTTTGGTTTTGTCTTTAAGGTCGGATAAAGCTATTTCAATCGTGCTTTTTACGTCCTCGGGAGTCGGCTGTTTAACCTGTCCCGTAATTTCACGCTGGTCGCAGAACGAGCATTTATGAGGACAGCCGTTATGCGGGACAAAAATAGCTACGTTGCTGTGTTTAATAACCCATCAACTCCAAAGCCTCTCTCGCGGCATTTTGCTCAGCCTCTTTCTTGCTTCTTCCGCCGCCTTTGCCTATTGAATTACTGTTGAGAAGAACTTCAAACACAAAGTGTTTATCATGGTCGGGGCCTGATTCGGAAACAAGCTTATAGACAATTTTTTCACCGGGGTTTTTCTGAACAATCTCCTGCAGGGTAGTCTTATAGTCTTTAAAAGGTTTCGATTTCTTGTTTTTGAACTCGGGAACTACAAATCGTAAAATATGCTTTTTAGCCGGTTCCATACCTCCGTCGAGATAAATAGCGGCAATTACAGCCTCGAACGCGTCGGAAACAATCGAAGGTCTATCAGCTCCGCCTCCGTTTTTCTCGCCTTTGCTGAGATAAAGATAACTGCCTAAACTAATCTCTTTTCCGAATTTATAGAGAGCTTTCTCGCACACAAGAGCCGCTCTGAGCTTAGTCAGCTCTCCCTCGGGACTGTCAGGCATTTGCTCGAAAAGATAGTCCGCGACTACGATAGACAAAACAGCGTCGCCTAAAAACTCCAGACGTTCGTTGCATTTTATGTTTTTATCCTTATGTTCATTAGCGTATGAGGAGTGTGTGAGAGCTTCTCTTAATAATTTTGGGTTTTTAAAAATATAATTAATTTGTTTTTCAAAGTCTTTCATATTATCCTCTTTTTACAGCTTCTGTAATTTTTGAGATAACATCAGCCTCTACATATTCCTTGGTAAGCCTTATGGCGTTTTTAAAGGTTTTCGCTTTAGAGCTGCCGTGAGCCTTAAATACAGGCTTTGCCGTACCCATAATAGGAGCTCCGCCGTACTCATTATAATCAAATTCTTTAACCATTTCTTTTAAATCGCTCATAATCAGCGCCGCGGAAATCTTGCTCTTTAGATTCTTTGAGAATAATTCTTTTACCTTACCCATAATAGCGATTGCCGTACCCTCATAGGTTTTGAGCACAGCGTTACCCGTAAATCCGTCGCTTACGGCAACGTCGCACACACCGTAAGGTAAATCTCTGCCCTCAACATTACCGATGAAGTTAATATCAGCGTTTTCCAAAAGCTCATAGGCTTTATGCTGAAGCTCGGTACCCTTATGCTTTTCTGTACCGACATTAATCAAACCTACTCTGGGATTATCGACTTTCATTACGTATTTCATATAAGCTGAAGCCATTATAGCGTACTGCAGGATTATTTCAGGTCTTGTTTCAAGATTCGCTCCCGCGTCAATAAGCATAAAACATCCGCTTTTGAAATGCGGCATAATAGGAGCGAACCCGGGGCGTTTAATACCCTTTATGCGCTTTGCGATAAGAGTGCCGCCAACGCATAAAGCTCCGCTGTTACCCGCGCTTACAAAGGCGTCGCCCTTGCCTTCTGAAAGCATTCTCAGCGCGACAGACATTGAACTGTCGGGTTTCTTTTTTAAAACAGAATCCGCGTCCTCGTCGGTCGCTATGACTTCTGTCGCGTTAACAATCTCAACATTGGAAATATCTAAGCCGTTCTCTTTTGAAACAGTTTTTATTACATCCTCCTGACCGACAAGAATAATATCAACACCGTACTCTTTTCCGGCGTCAAGAGAACCTTTAATTATTTCAAGAGGAGCGTTATCTCCGCCCATTGCGTCTACTATAATTTTCATATTCTCACACTTTCTAAGTATACACTTAAATCCTTTAGCGCCCTGTCCGCGTATGCTTGTCCGCGTTCGCGTTTATCGCGGGGACGGTTTTCAAGCTCAGGCAATATACCGAAATTCGCTCCCATAGGCTGGAAGTCCTTAACGGTATCATCAGAGATGTAACGCGATAAAGCGCCTGTCATCGTTGTTTTTGGAAGGATTAAGGTATCCTCACCGTTTAGTCTTTTATAAGCGTTTATGCCCGCGATTATGCCGGAAGAAGCGCTTTCCATATAGCCCTCGACTCCCGTAATCTGTCCCGCGAAGAAAAGCTTTTTATTGCTTTTAGCGTTGAAATCACTGTTAAGAATCTTAGGGGAATTGAGAAAGGTATTTCTATGCATTACACCGTAGCGCACAAACTCGGCGTTATGTAAAGCGGGTATCAAACCGAAAACTCTCTTTTGTTCAGGAAACTTTAAGTTTGTCTGGAATCCGACAAGGTTATACATAGTTCCCCAAGCGTTTTCTTTCCGAAGCTGTAATACAGCCCAAGGTCTGTGTCCCGTTTTGGGGTTTGTAAGGCCTACGGGCTTCATAGGGCCGAAACGAATAGTATCCTTTCCCCTTTGAGCCATTACCTCAATAGGCATACAGCCCTCGTAAACCTTTGGATCTCTCACATCAAAATCCTTAATGGGAGCGCGTTCGGCATTTATAAGCGCGTCATAGAAAACCTCGTATTCTTCCTTGTTCATAGGACAATTCAGATAATCGGTTTTATCGCCTTTTCCGTATCTGGACTCAAAAAACGCGTATTCCATATCGACGCTTTTAAAATCAACAATAGGAGCCGCCGCGTCAAAAAACGAAAGAGATTGACCGAAAAGCTTAGAAATTCTATCGGCTAGCTTATCGGACGTAAGCGGCCCTGTAGCAATTATAGTAATATCATCGGACTCAATATCGGAAAATTCTTCGTTAACAACCTCGATATTACTGTTTGATTTTATCTCGTCCGTTACAATTTTAGAAAAAGACTCTCTGTCTACAGCTAAAGCTCCTCCGGCGGGAACTCTGGATTTGTCCGCGGCCTTTAGTAAAAGAGAATCAAGCTTTCTCATTTCCTCTTTTAACAGTCCCGCGGCGGAATTAACCCTGTCCGCCTTAAAGGAGTTTGAACAAACAAGCTCGGCGAATAAATCGGATTTATGGGCGGGCGATTTTTTATTCGGCTTCATTTCGTAAAGCTTAACTTTAACGCCGCGTTTCGAAAGCTGATACGCAGCCTCACAACCCGCTAAGCCCGCGCCTATTACATTAACGCACATCAGCTCTGTACGGTCTTTTCGTAACCGCAGTCCTTATTCTCGCAGAAAAGAACCTTTTTCTTGCCCTTTTTCTTAAAGAGTATTTCTCCGCACTGAGGACATCTCTCGTTTACGGGCTCGTTCCAGGACACAAAATCACATTTGGGATAATTGCTGCAGCCGTAGAAGATAGTTTTACGCTTTGTAGTTTTAATAATAACGTCGCCGTCGTTACATTTCGGACATTTTACGCCGATTTTCTGAACATATTTTTTAACGTTCTTACACTCGGGGTAACCCGGGCAGGCGATAAATTTACCGTATCTGCCGACTTTAATAACCATATTTCGTCCGCAGTTTTCGCAGATAATATCTGTTTTATCTTCCTCAAGCTGGATTTTTACGCCTTCCATATCGGTTTTGGCTTTTGCCAATGTTTTGTCAAAATCCTGATAAAAATCATCAATAAGAGCTTTCCACTCTACCTCTCCGCTTTCAACAGTATCAAGGTTTTCCTCCATTTGAGCGGTAAATTTCAGGTTAACTATCTTTGAGAATTTCTCCTTCATAAGGTTAACCATAGCCTCACCGAGCTCAGTCGGGATAAGAGTTTTGCTCTCGCGTTTAACATACTCTCGGCTTGTAATCGTTGAAATTGTAGCGGCGTAGGTCGACGGACGACCGATACCGTTTTCCTCAAGGGTTTTAATAAGAGAAGCCTCTGTATATCTCTGAGGAGGCTGTGTAAAGTGCTGGTTAGGAACGATTTCCTTTTTACGCACGCTCATACCCTTTTCAAGGTCAGGGAGCTGAGAAGCTTTTTCTTCGGCAACATCCTTACCCTCTACATAAAGCGAGGTAAAGCCGTCGAAAGATACAGTATAACCTGACGCCTTGAATATATGATTGTTGCCCTCAATTTCAGCTCTTGTCGTTTTCTGTAAGCAATCAGCCATTTGAGAAGCTACAAAACGCTTCCAGATAAGGTTATAAAGCTTATACTGGTCGCTTGTTAAGTTGTTTTTAATTTTTTCAGGCTCCAAAGAAGGCATTGTGGGACGAATAGCCTCGTGACCGTCCTGAGCGTTGGAGCGTGATTTAAAGAATCTCGGTTTCGCGGGAAGGTATTTTTCACCGAATTTTTTTGAGATATAGTCCGTAACCTCAGCCACAGCCTGGTTTGAGATTCTTAAAGAGTCGGTTCTCATATATGTTATAAGACCAGTCGCTCCCATTTCGTCTATTTCAATACCTTCATAAAGCTCCTGAGCGACACGCATTGTTCTGCGGGATTGGAATCCGAGCTTTCTTGAAGCTTCCTGCTGAAGCGTCGATGTAATAAACGGCGGAGCGGGAGATTTCTTACGAGTACCGTTTTTTACGTCCTTAACAACAAAATCAGCGTTTTCAAGCTCAGCTAATATTTCCTTAGCCTGCTTTTCATTCTTTATTTTCTCTTTTCCGAGATATAACGTAGCGGGAAAAGCTTTTCTTGAACCCTTAGGAATAAATTTAGCGTCTATTGTCCAGTACTCCTCGGGGTTAAACGCTCTGATTTCTTCTTCTCTGTCTACAATAATACGAACCGCGACAGACTGAACACGTCCAGCGGACATACCTCGTCTGATTTTTTGGGAAATAAACGGGCTGAGCTTATAACCCACAAGTCTGTCGAGCACGCGTCTTGCCTGCTGAGCGTTAACAAGATTCAGATTAATAGAGCGAGGCTCGCTCATTCCGCGGCTTACGCCTGTTTTTGTAATCTCGTTAAACTCAACTCTGTTTTTATCGTCTAAATCCAGTCCTAAAATATACGCTAAATGCCAGGAAATAGCCTCGCCTTCACGGTCGGGGTCAGTCGCGAGATAAACCTTGTCACACTCGGCGGCATGAGCTTTTATATCCTTAACCAGAGTTTCTTTTCCTTTTATTATCGAGTATTTAGGCTCGTAATTATTCTTTATATCAACGCTCAATCTGGCGTTAGGTAAATCTCTTACGTGTCCCATTGAGGCAATCACGTCAAAATCCTTACCTAAATACTTTTTTATCGTTTTAGCCTTTGCGGGCGACTCCACAATTACTAAATTTGACATATGTTTTCATAGCCTTTCCGCTCACATAATCTTTTGCCCTTACCGTGAGCAAGTAAGGTGATTAATTCATATTAATCTGTAGCTTCTGCCCTGTACGCATTTTATAAGCTTCCTCAGCTCAAGCGTAGTTAATATCGGCAAAACTTTAAATACGGGCAGATTAACAAGTTCAGATATTTTATCGATATGAACAGGCTCAAAGCCTATCGCGTAATATACCGCGCTTTCATCCTCAGTGAGGTTAAGATTATCCTTATGGACAGGGACTTCGGTTAAATCATTAGTCTTAAGTCCGTTTATATCCGTCGGAGCTTTACCTTTTATCGGGATAACATCGACAACTTCATCAAGCGTTCGAACGGCACAGTCAAGCTCCGAAGTAACATAGATATCATCAAACGCGTCGATAATATCGGTATAATCAGTTACCAAAGTAGCTACCTTATTCTTCACGAGCATATTTGAACCGTCAAAATGAGAATCGACAGGTCCCGCGAGAGCGAATATTTTCTTGGAAGCGTCCTGTTCCAGAGCTCTGCTTACAGTTATAAGCGAGCCACTCTTACTTCCCGCCTCAATTACAAGAACTCCGTCCGATAAAGCGGAAATGATTCTGTTACGTTGAGGAAAATGATAGCCGTATGCTTCCGTGTCGGGCGGATACTCGCTGATTACAGCGCCCTTATAGGTAATATCGCTGCGCATTTTCGCGTTTTCGCGCAAATAATCATAGTTAATGCCGCAGCCTAAAACACAGATAGTAACGCCGTCCGCCGCTAAAGCGCCCATATGGGACGAACAATCCACGCCTAAAGCCCCGCCGCTTACGACAGTTACACCTGCTTTCGCCAGATTATATCCGAAATTATACGAGGATTTAATACCGTACATAGACGCTTTGCGTGTTCCGATTACAGCTATAGACATTCTGTCGTCAATATCAGGCAGCATTCCCGAAATATACAGTACCGCAGGCGGATCATCAATATCAAATAAGCACTTCGGATATTCTGGACTGTCTAAACATATTAAATCATAATAATGTATATTACATTTGTGAATAATCTCATCAGCTGCAGTAAGCGGAGTGTTAGACATATTTTCAATCTCTTTGTCCGAAAACAAACCCGAAAAACGCCACTCCTGCTCTCCGCCTTTATAAAACTCCTCTATACTATCATACAGAAAAGTCAACTGCTTAGCTTTAGTTGTACAATATCCGATTGATTGAGTAAACCAAATCCAATATTTTAGATTATTCATTTAATCATTTCCCATATCAATATAGCGGCCGCGGCTGACGCGTTAAGAGATTCAGCTCTGCCGTTCATAGGTATCGTAATTTTGTAATCACATTTATCTACGGTTGATTTTTTTATTCCGTTACCCTCGTTTCCTATAACAAGCACGCTGGTATCATCAAATTTTACATCTGTAATCTTTAAAGCGTTACTGTCAACAACAGAAGCGTACGAGGTTATGCTTTTATGGTTTGAAACAAAATCCTCTATACTCTCAACAACCGAAAACGGAATCCTGAACACCGCTCCCATACTGCCTCTGACGACCTTAGGCGAATAGATATCGCAACAATCGCCTGAAAGTATAACCCCGTCAACACCGACAGCCTCGGCAGTTCTGAGAATCGTCCCCAGATTTGAGGGATCCTGAATATTCTCAAGAGCCAATATTTTAAAACTACCTTTCATTTTATCAAATAGCGTAGGTTTGTCAAGAGCTTTAACTATACAAATAATACCCTGAGGCGTTTTGGTATTGGAAATATCGTTAAACAGAGAATTGACGAGTACATAAGAATTATCGGACTTCTGGGACAGTTTTTTTATTTCGTCAGTGTATTTTGACAACGCGTTCTCGCTTATAACAAGAGATGAAAACTCAGCTCCCGACTCTAAAGCGTCAACGCATAACCGTACTCCCTCAGCGACAAACTCCTTGTTTTTTTCACGGTATTTAGCGCTTTTATTCAGTTTGTTTATATGTTTAATTAATGAATTATCTTTACTCGAAATATTAATCATATTGTTAATTTTAAAAATAGCAAAAGCGTTTGGGTTAAACCCCAAACGCGTTTACAATCTTAATTATTTTGCGGCCTTAGCCTGCTCAACAAGAGCTGTGAAAGCAGCGGGATCAGAAATAGCGATTTCTGAAAGCATCTTACGGTTAAGCGTAATTCCCGCTTTTTTAAGACCGTTCATAAATGTGGAGTAATTAACTCCGTTAGCCTTACAAGCGGCTGAGATACGTGTAATCCAGAGACGACGGAAATCTCTCTTTTTCTGTTTACGACCTATATAAGCGTAGTTACCCGACTTCATTACGGCCTGTTTAGCCATTTTAAAATGTCTGGATTTAGCGCCGAAATAACCCTTAGCGAGTTTTAATACTTTTTTTCTTCTCTTGCGA
>CADBSD010000033.1 GCA_902797225.1 uncultured Ruminococcus sp.
CGCTAATTTCAGAATACCGTCGTGCGATATCCAGAAAGAACACGGACTTTGTAAAAACAAAAAATGCCTCGCTCCTCACGCGTGCAAAAATTTAAACGCCGACCACAGCGGGTATATACATCTTTTGCGTGAGCTCAGAAAAATCAAGGGCATAAAAAAAGTGTTTATCCGAAGCGGTATAAGGTACGATTATTTTCTCGCGGATAAAAGCGGCGAGTTTCTCGACGAGCTCGTGAAATACCACGTAAGCGGTCAGCTCAGAGTAGCCCCCGAGCACTGCAGTAACGCCGTTTTAGATAAAATGGGAAAATCACATATCGAGCTGTATAAGCGTTTTTCGGATATGTTTTATAAGGCTACAAAAAGAGTGAATAAGGAGCAGTATATCGTTCCGTACCTTATGAGCTCCCACCCTGGGTGTACGCTTAAAGAAGCGGTTGAGTTAGCCGTATTTCTGAAAAAAGAGAAAATACACCCCGAGCAGGTGCAGGATTTCTATCCCACGCCCGGTACAATATCGACCGCGATGTATTACACGGGGCTTGACCCGTATACAATGGAGGAGATATACGTCCCGAAAACCTCGGGAGAAAAAGCTATGCAAAGGGCGTTGATGCAGTATTTTATCCCCAAAAACAGGGATACGGTTTTTAAGGCGTTAAAAGCGGCGGGAAGGCTCGATTTGGTCGGAAGCGGTAAGAATTGCCTGATACCCGCTCCGAGCGGTTATAATGCCGAAAAACGCGGCAAAAAGGACAAGTATAAAAAGTATTCGAGAAAGCCTAAAAAGGGTAAACGTAAATGAAACGCAGGATAAAGCTCGCTGTCTACATATTATTCTTTATTGGAATTATAATTCTGTCCGCCGTTCTGCAAACAATTCCCTCAGACGATTACAGGATAACGTTTATAGACGTAGGGCAGGGCGACAGCACTGTAATAAAATCGAAAAAAGCCTGTATGCTGATTGACGCGGGAGCGGACAAGGACGCGAGAAAAATCAGGGTTATACTCGACAGGCTGAAAGTTAAAACCATAGATTTAGCTGTTTTGTCCCACCTCGATTCCGACCACATAAGCGGAATGAGGGATATAATTGAAAACTACAAGGTAAAAAGAATCGTAACTGGCAAAATCGGCGAGCGTTATTTCCCCGACAGTCCGAGCCTTAACGAGCTTGATTATGCCGTAGATTTGAATAATGTAGACTATGATTGTGTAAAAGCGGGGGAGAAGCTTTCTGTCGGAGATATAGACATAGATGTTATTTCTCCCAAGTTTGAATACGGAAAAAGCAACGAGGACTCAGCCGTATTGAAAATCATTTGCGGCGGGAAAAAGCTTCTGTTCACGGGCGATATTTCCTCTAAGGTCGAAAAGGACATAATGAGGAAAAACGACGTTAAAGCCGATATTCTAAAGGTTTCCCACCACGGAAGCTATACCGCGACGAGCAAAAAGTTCTTACAGGCGGTGGATCCGTCCTTCGCGCTTGTTTCGGTGTCGAAATACAACAATTACAATCTCCCGAATCTCAAGGTTATGCGGCGGCTCTACGGCTACGGCTGTAAGGTGCTCAGAACCGACGAAATGGGAAACATCACGATAAAGCTCAACGACGATACAACTAGCTTTGAAAGTGAAAAATAGCTTGACTTATATTTTAGTATATTTTATAATAGATTTTGCAGAATTATCAGATAATTAAGGAGTGATTCCCATAGGAGTTTATGAGGAACTTCAGGCGAGAGGCCTGATTGCGCAGGTTACGGACGAACAGGAAATCCGTGAGCTCGTAAATAACGGAAAAGCAATTTTTTACATAGGATTTGACCCGACGGCGGACAGCCTCCACGTTGGACATTTTATGGCGCTCTGCCTTATGAAAAGATTACAAATGGCAGGCAACAAGCCCATAGCGCTCGTAGGCGGCGGTACGGGTATGATAGGCGATCCCTCGGGAAGAACGGATATGAGACAAATGCTTACCAAGGAGGATATCGACCACAACTGCGAGTGCTTTAAAAAGCAGATGAGCAAGTTTATCGATTTTTCCGACGGAAAAGCGATTATGGTAAATAACGCCGACTGGCTTTTGGATCTCAACTACGTTAAACTGTTAAGAGAAGTCGGTGCTTGTTTCAGCGTTAACCGTATGCTTACCGCTGAGTGCTACAAGCAGAGAATGGAAAAGGGCTTAAGCTTTTTGGAGTTTAACTATATGATTATGCAGAGCTACGATTTCTACAGCCTTTTCCAGAAATACGGCTGTAATATGCAGTTCGGCGGCGACGACCAGTGGAGCAATATGCTCGGCGGTACGGAGCTTATAAGAAGAAAGCTCGGCAAGGACGCTTACGCTATGACTATCACGCTGCTTCTGAACTCAGAGGGCAAGAAAATGGGCAAAACCCAGAAGGGCGCCGTATGGCTCGATCCCGAAAAGACAAGCCCCTACGAGTTCTACCAGTATTGGAGAAACGTAGCAGACGCCGACGTTTTGAAGTGCATAAGAATGCTGACGTTCCTGCCGCTTGAGGAAATCGACAAAATGGACGGCTGGGAAGGCGCTCAGCTCAACACGGCTAAGGAAATACTCGCTTTCGAGCTTACTAAGCTCGTACACGGCGAGGAAGAAGCCAAAAAGGCTCAGGAAGCGGCGAGAGCTCTGTTCGGAGCGGGTACAAATACCGATAATATGCCGAGTACACTGCTTTCTGAGGATGACTTCGCTGAGGATGTTACAGTTCTCGACTTGCTTACAAAATGCGGACTTATCCCGTCAAGAAAAGAGGGCAGACGTCTTATCCAGCAGGGCGGCGTATCTATCGACGGCGAAAAGGTACAGGATCCTTTCGCCAAAGTCACAAAGGATATGTTTAGCGAGAACGGCTATGTCGTTATCAAAAAGGGCAAAAAGGTCTTTCATAAGGCAGTTTTAAAATAGAGGAGGTTTACCAATGAAAAAGTTTTTTGCAGAATTTAAAGAATTTATAATGCGCGGCAACGTAATGGATCTCGCTGTAGCGGTTATCATCGGCGGAGCTTTCCAGTCTATCGTTAAGTCGCTTTGCGATGATGTTATCACACCGTTTATTCAGTGGATCATCGGTATGTGCACAGGCGCTAAATCTATCGACGAGATGACAAAGGCGTTAAACGTAGGCCCTATCCAGTTCGGCGCTTTTATTTCCGCAATTATAAACTTCATTATTATGGCGTTTATTATCTTTATTCTTGTTAAGGTTGTCAACAAGGCTATGACTCTCGGCAAGAAGAAGGAAGAGGAGGAAGAAGAGGAAACCGAAAAAGAGTGTCCCTACTGCCTCAGCAAAATCGATATCAACGCTACGCGTTGTCCTCATTGTACTTCCAAGCTCGAGGGCTTTGAGGAGAAGTAAGAGTTTAATTTAAGAAAAGAATTCGGTCGGGTAGTTTCTATCCGATCGATTTTTCGTAAAATGCATAAATATACGTTTTAAACTTTGTGCAACAATTTAAGCCGTATCACCCCCGGGGGTGATGTGCTTTTAAAAATAATCTGTTATTATTTCTGAAATAAACACTGGAAATCTTCCTTGTTTTGGACTATAATATTCCTTGGTATTGTTCACAACTTTATTATACCAC
>CADBSD010000034.1 GCA_902797225.1 uncultured Ruminococcus sp.
CGTATTATTGAGCAGGTAAAAGCTATGACGGAGCAGACAGGAGTAAAAGCCATAGTTGTAGCGATTGAAAACGTTTTTTCGCGCGATAACGAGCTTGTTCCTAAAATCGGAGTTTTGAGAGATCAGGAAGCTTTCGGCGAGGTTGAGTACGAAAGTATGGATGGAACTCAGCTGGGAAGCTTTACGGCAAAAACTTTGGTGCCTTATATCAGAAATCATTACAACGTCTATAAAGACGCGCTGCATACATCTATCGAGGGTTCTTCGCTCGGCGGACTTGAAGCGTTCTATATGACGTTAGAGTATCCGAATGTATTCGGGACAGCGGGCGCTGTGTCCCCGTCATTCTGGATGTTTAAAAGTAGTGTTTGGAATAATTATCTGAAAAAAAGAGTTTCGAAAAAAACTCTCCGCTTTTGTATTTCTATACGGGAGCCGCTAAGATCGACACCGACCCCGAAGTAACCGATATGTACAATCGCCTGAAAAAAATGGGTTATCCGAAAGATAAATTAGTGCTGCACTATAATGAAAAAGGCAGTCATAACGCTGTTTTCTGGCAGCATATTTTTTCCGAGTTTCTAACCGCTATGGTGTTCAGAGAGGTAAAACCTTTGAAATAATCGAATTATTACAGGCTCATAACCGCTTTGATTATGAGCCTGTTTTTGATGTGATATATGATAGAAACTCGAAGCCTTGCGCCAAAGTAAATTATATATTGATTTTTAAATTCGTATATGGTATATTATTTTTATGCATTTTTGTAGAATTGTATCTTTATTATATGATTGCAAATCCAGCGAGAAAGGAAATAGAGATGAAGTATAATAACGCACAGGAAATTGAAAAGAAGTGGCAAAAACAATGGGAGCGGGACAAGGTCTTTCAGGCGAAGGACGATTCCGATAAGCCGAAGTTTTACGGCCTTGTGGAATTTCCTTATCCCAGCGGAGAGGGTATGCACCTCGGACATATAAAGGCGTATTCGGGACTTGAGGTCGTTTCGAGGAAAAAGCGTATGGAGGGCTTTAACGTATTGTTCCCCATGGGCTTCGACGCTTTCGGACTGCCCGCCGAGAACTACGCTATTAAAACGAATACACATCCGAGAATCACTACCGACAGAAATATAAAGCATTTCACAGAACAGATGAAAAGCGTCGGCTTCAGCTTTGACTGGGACAGAGTGATCGATACTACCGACGAGAATTATTATAAATGGACGCAGTGGATTTTCCTTAAGCTTTTTGAGAAAGGTCTTGCTTACCGCGACAAAACTATGGTTAACTACTGCCCCTCCTGTAAGGTAGTTCTCTCCAACGAGGACTCTCAGGGAGGAAAATGCGACTTGTGCAACAGCCAGGTCATCCAGAAGTCAAAGGACGTATGGTATCTTAAAATCACCGAATACGCCGATAAGCTTCTCGAGGGGCTTGACGAGGTCGATTATCCCGAGAATATCAAGCTCCAGCAGATAAACTGGATCGGTAAATCGACGGGAGCTTATGTTGATTTTTCAATAAACGAGGTTTCGGAGTTTCTGGAGGTTTATACGACCCGCGCTGATACGCTGTTCGGAGCTACCTTCCTCGTAATAGCGCCCGAGCACCCCTTAATCGACAAGTACTCATCTCAGATAAACAACTTGTCCGATATTATGGCTTACCGCGATAAATGCGCTCAGAAAACAGAATTTGAGCGTACACAGCTCGTAAAAGATAAAACGGGCGTTAAAATCGACGGTTTAACCGCAAAAAACCCCGTTAACGGAAAGGATATTCCGATTTTTATTTCCGATTATGTTATGATGGGCTACGGAACGGGAGCTATTATGGCTGTTCCCGCTCACGACCAGAGAGATTACGAGTTCGCTAAGAAATTTGGTCTCGATATTATTGAGGTAATCAAGGGCGGAGATATTTCCGTCGAGGCTTATACGGGCGACGGCGAAATGGTAAACTCGGGCTTCCTCAACGGCTTCAAGAAGAAGGCGGAGTCCATAGAGAAGATGATTGAGTATATTACCGAGAAGGGAATCGGAAGAAAAGGTATCCAGTATAAGATGAAGGACTGGGCGTTTAACCGCCAGCGTTATTGGGGAGAGCCGATTCCGATTGTTTACTGCCCCGACTGCGGACAGGTTGCCGTTCCGTACGACGAGCTTCCGCTTAAGCTTCCCGAGGTAAAGAGCTTTGAACCCGGTCAGGACGGCGAAAGTCCTCTGGCTAAGATAGATTCTTTTGTAAACTGCAAGTGCCCCAAGTGCGGAAAAGACGCTAAGCGCGAAACAGACACGATGCCGCAGTGGGCGGGCTCGAGCTGGTATTATCTGCGTTATATCGATCCCCATAACACCGAGGCTTTCGCGAGCAAGGAAAAGCTCAACTACTGGGGCGCCGTAGACTGGTACAACGGCGGAATGGAGCACGTTACACGACATTTGATTTACTCCCGCTTCTGGCACCGCTTCCTCTACGATATCGGAGAAGTACCGTTTAAGGAGCCTTATCTCAAGCGTTCGGCGCAGGGCCTTATCCTCGGCCCCGACGGCACAAAGATGAGTAAATCCAAGGGAAATGTAATCGACCCCGTTGATATTGTCGATAAATACGGCGCGGACGCGCTCAGAGTTTATATTCTGTTTATGGGCGATTATAACGCCTCAAGCCCGTGGAGCGACGAGGCTCTTAAGGGCTGTAAAAAGTTCTTGAGCAGAGTAGCTAATCTCGAGGATATTCTTGTTGACGAAACCGTGGACAGTCTTGAAAAGGCTATACACAAGAGCATAAAGAAGGTTTCCGAGGATATTGAGGGAATGAAGTTCAACACGGCTATCGCGACCTTAATGGAAACGCTCAACGAAATCACCGCAACGGGCAAAATCGGCAGGGAGCAGTATCTGACTTATATCAAACTGCTTTGTCCCTTCGCTCCGCATATGGTTGAGGAGCTCTGGCAGAAGCAGGGCTTGGTGGAGGGTTACGCTTCACTCGCCGAGTGGCCTGAATACGACGAGAGTAAAATGATTGACGATTCTGTCGAGATTCCCGTTCAGATTAACGGCAGATTAAAAGCGACGGTTAAAATTCCCGTTGACTGTTCGGAGGACGAGGCGGTTGAAACAGCTAAAAAAGCCGTGTCCGACGCTTTAGACGGAGTTAATATTGTTAAGGTTATTTACCGCGCGAATAAAATCATTAATTTTGTTGTCAGATAATTAAATATTTAAACACGCGTTTCTTTTCGGGATGCGTGTTTTCCTTTTTGAGAATAAAAATCTTTACACAGCGCCTTAAATCCTGTATAATAACCACATTGTATATGATGAGGTGCGTTTATGGAAAGAGACGGATTTAAGTCGCGGCTGGGATTTATTCTGGTAAGCGCGGGCTGCGCTATCGGAATAGGCAACGTCTGGAAGTTTCCATACGTCGCGGGAAAAAGCGGCGGCGGAATTTTTGTGCTTTTTTATTTTTTGTTTCTGGCGCTTATAGGCGAGCCGATACTCGTTATGGAGCTTTCTATCGGACGCGCGGGACGTCAGGGCATTATACAGGCGTATAAAAAGCTCGAGCCTAAAAAAAGCAAGTGGCATATACACGGCTGGATTTGTCTTTTCGGCTGCTTTTTGCTTATGATGTACTACACGACGGTTTCGGGCTGGATGCTCGATTATTGCTGGAAATTCCTCAGCGGAGGATTTGTCGGCGTAACGAATAAAACCGCCGAAAGCGTATTTAATAATATGCTGAAAAACCCCGCGGAAATGCTTATTTTTATGTCGATTATCGTTGTCCTCGGTTTTGTCGTATGCAGCGGAGGAATAAAAAACGGACTCGAAAAGGTAAGTAAATTTATGATGCTCGCTTTGCTCGGGCTTATTGTCGTGCTTGTGATAAACAGCCTTATGCTGAAGGGCGCGGGTAAGGGACTTGAGTTTTTCCTTTCGCCCGATATTGAGCGCGCTTCACAGGCGGGCTGGGCGAACGTTATAACCTCGGCTATGACTCAGGCGTTTTTTACGCTGAGCATAGGTATAGCTTCAATGGAGATTTTCGGAAGCTATATGTCTAAGGACAACACTCTCCCGAGCGAGTCAATCAGAATCACCGCGCTCGATACTTTTGTCGCCGTAATGAGCGGACTTATTATTTTCCCCGCCTGCTTCAGCTTTGACGTTGAGCCGAGCCAGGGCCCCGCGCTTATATTTATGACGCTTCCTAAAATCTTTATAAATATGCCTTACGGCAGGGTGTGGGGAACTTTATTCTTCCTGTTTATGAGCTTCGCGAGCTTTTCGACGGTTACGGCGGTGTTCGAAAGTCTTATTTCGGCGTCGATAGAGAATTTCGGGCTATCCCGCAAAAAGGCAGTCGTTATTAACTGCGTTGTTATGCTTGCGGCGAGTCTGCCGTGCCTTTTAGGTTTTAACGTGTTGAGCTTTGTTCAGCTCGCGGGTAAAAACATTCTCGATATGGAGGACTTTATAGTTTCGAATATACTGCTTCCTGTGGGCGCTTTGGTATTCGTCGCGTTTTGTACCTCGAAATACGGCTGGGGTTTCGATAAATTTCTCGGCGAGTCGAACACGGGTAAAGGGCTTAAATTCAGTCCCGTGTTGAAAAACTATTTTAAATTCGCTTTACCCGTTATGATAATTTTGGTGCTTGTCAGCGGTTTTGTAGGTTAAACTCTAATATTTTTGTTTATTCTTACATATAATTAATTAAATATTGACGATAAGTGACATTTAATACAGCTATATTTGGTCAATCTGTTAATTGACATAGACGGGTTTTATGGTATAATTACACTGTAAAACGCAAAAAGCGTTGAAAAATGAAAGGGGATGAATTGAATGGTTCAGAACAGAAACATTGCTCTCTGCATTGTTCTCAGCATTATTACTTGCGGCATTTACGGTCTTTACTGGCTTGTTGTACTTAATGATGACGTTAACTTAGTTTCAAAGGAGCCCAACCCGACTTCAGGCGGTATGGTTCTTCTCTTAACTATCGTTACCTGCGGTATCTACGGCTGGTACTGGTTATACAAGCAGGGAGAAAAGCTCGACAGAGCCGACGGCGGTTCCAACAGCGGAATCCTTTACCTTGTATTAGGTTTTGTCGGTCTCGCTATCGTAAGCTACGCTCTTATGCAGGACAGACTTAATAAGTTTTCAGGTAATCCTCAGGCGTAATGACTGAGCGGATTAAAAAAGTAGTGAAGCCTACAGCCATTGTTATGGCTATAGGCTTTATCTATATCATTCTTCATTTTTCAACAGGCTTTTCTATCCCTTGTTTTTTCCATTTGCTGACGCGTCTGTACTGTCCCGGGTGCGGAATGGGAAGGTTATGCTTCAGTCTATTAAAGCTTGATTTCGCTTCGGCGTTTAAATACAACCCCGTAATTTTTTGTATTCTGCCTGTTTTCGCGGTTTTTTTCGCGTGGCATATTTACAGATATATACGCTTCGGCGACAGCTCCTTCAGAAAGTGGGAAAACGTCCTGCTTTACGTTATCGTCGGGGTGCTTGTGGTGTTCGGCGTACTGAGAAATTTTGTTGACCTCGGAATGCCTCCGCCCCTGCATTTTTAACTTTTTCGCGGTCGGTTTCGACCGCGTTTTTTTGTGTTGCCTGCTCAGTTGCACGATGCGCGCGCACGAGCAATAGCTATCCGAAAGCGGACGCGCTGATCGCGCGTTTTCTTGTTGGTTAAAGTAAACAATTTATCACTTTTTATTTTGTGAATAAGGGAGATTAAAATTACAATCGTCGTTTTGATATTGAGATAGACTTCTTTTTAGTATATAATTAAAAGAAATTACACACGAAATTCGGATGTGAAAGGAAGTTTTGAAATGAAAAAAATTCTGGCGGTAATGCTTTGCGTTACGGTTATACTCAGTTGCGCTTTTTCGGTGATTCAGGCGAGCGCCGCGACCCCGAAAACGACAACCTCTTATAACCAGAAAACTCCGCTCAAGGAAGCGGACGATTTCTAGTGGGATAACGCTTCGGTATACTTTTTGCTTACCGACCGTTTCTGCAACGGCAATACCTCTAACGACCACTCCTACGGCCGCGCGACCGACTCGAGCGGACAGCCTTTGTCGGGCTGGCAGACTAACCCGGGTACATTCCACGGCGGCGACTTCGCGGGTATTACAAAGAAAATCAACGAGGGCTACTTCGATAACCTCGGCGTAAACGCTATCTGGCTTTCGGCTCCGTACGAGCAGATTCACGGATACGTAACACCGGGCGAGCCTCTCGATTTCTCCCACTATTCCTACCACGGCTACTATGTTCTCGACTATACCGAGCCCGACTTGAACTTCGGTACGAGAGCCGAGTTCCAGACTATGGTTGATACCGCCCATAAGCACGGTATCCGCGTTGTTATGGACGTAGTTATGAACCACGCGGGCTATAACACGATAAAAGATATGCTCGATTACGGCTTCGGTAAGTTTAAAGACAAAGCGACCGCGCAGTCTTATGTATATAAGCTTACGGGCGTAAACGGACTTCACGATTATATCGACTATGAATCAGGCGCTTCCGAATGGGGCAACTGGTGGGGAGCGGACTGGGTTCGCTCGGGACTTCCCGGATATACCGAGGAGCAGGGCTCTGAGCTTACAAACGCTCTCGCGGGACTTCCCGACTTTAAGACAGAGCAGTCAAAAAGCGTAAGTATCCCGCCGATTCTTAAAACGAAATGGACAAAAGAGGGAACTTACAATACCAAGGTCGGCAAATACGGTTCTTCGGATACTGTAAGCAACTATATCTCAAAATGGCTCGGCGAATGGGTAGAAACCTACGGCGTAGACGGTTTCAGATGCGATACGGCTAAGCACGTTGAGCTCGCTTCCTGGAAAAAGCTAAAGACCACCTGTTCCTCAGCGCTTAAAAAGTGGCGTCAGAATAATCCGACAAAGGACGGAGCTAAGTGGACTGACGACTTCTGGATGACGGGCGAGTGCTGGGACTACAAGAGCCTCGGCAACGGCGATTACTTCACCGCGGGCGGATTTGATTCGATGATTAACTTCGGCTTCTCGGGCTCGGGCGTTCCGGGTGTTTCGAGTATCAACGGAGTTTACCAGGGCTATGCCGAAGCCTTGAACAAGGAGAGTGAAGCGGGACATAACGTTCTTACATATATCTCCTCCCACGACTCCAACCTCGCGAGAGGCGACCTGATTTACCAGGGCTCGGCGTTCCAGCTTATGCCGGGAGCTATTCAGATATTCTACGGCGACGAAACAAACCGTCCCACCGTCGCGGGTATGTCTTTCGACGGTCACGGCGGAAGCGGACATTCGCTGAGAAGCGATATGAACTGGGATTCTATCGACCAAAAGACCTTAGCGCATTGGCAGAAGGTCGGTAAATTCAGACAAAAGCACGTCTGCATAGGCGCGGGCAGCCACCAGCAGGTTGCCGCGTACTCGGCGGACTCGGGCTATACATTCTCGAGAAGCTACGATAACGGCGATTTGACCGATGAGATTATCGCGGTAATCGGAGCTCCGAAAAACAAGAAAATCGCGGTTAACGTTTCCTCGATTTGGGGCAACAAAACAACCGTAACAAACTTCTACGACGGCACGAAAGCTGTCGTAACAGGCGGAAAAGCCGAGTTCGACTCGGGTGATAACGGCACGATCCTTATCGAAGGGCCGAAATCCTCGATACATATGAGCGTAAAGGGCGACTACTCCTTCTACGACAGCGAGGAAGTAACCGTTTCGCTCAGAGGAGCGGACTACGCTATGGCGTCCGTAAACGGCGGAGCTGAGTTTAAGGTAGTAAACGGCTCAAAATTCAAGATAGGCGACGGTATTGAGGTCGGAACTGTGTTTGAGGTCGCGCTTACAGCCGATAACGCGCAGGACCACCTCGAAAAGACCTTTAACTTCAAGAAGAAAGACCCCGACGCGGTAACGCGTATTTACTTCGACGACACAAGCTATAACTGGGGCTCTGTGAACGCGTATATTTACGACGAAAGCGGCAGCGAGGTTAAATCTAATTCCTCGTGGCCCGGAAAGCCGATGACTCTAGACAGCACTCTCGGACTTTATGTAATGGAAGTCGACGACGGACTTGAGAACGGTAAGGTAATATTTACGGGCGGTTCTCACAGATATCCCGAGGGCGAAGGCGCAGCGGGACTCGATATAGCTGAAACGAATATGATTTTTATGGCGGGTAATAAATGGGAGCCCTACACAGGACAGACTCCGCCGCCTCCCACAAAGCCCGACCCGAGCAAAATGCCAACCGTTTATTTTGATAATACAAACAGCAAATACGACACGCCGTATATATACTACTGGAGCAAGGCGACAGACTCGGGCGAGGTCGCATGGCCCGGTAAGGCGATGACAAAGTACAAGGACAACGTCTGGAAGATTACTATCAATAAAGAATACGATATGTGTATTTTCTCCAACAACGGAGGAGGACAGACGGGCAACCTTGATATTCCCGCGACAGATAATATTTTCAACGGCTCAGGCTGGAGCGCTTACGCCGACGCGGAAAAATATACCACTCCTCCCGCTACAGCGGCGGTAGTTACAGACCCACAACCGAGCGCGATAGAAGTTTCCGACGGCGACATTCTGCTCGGCGATACAAACGGCGACGGAATAATCAACATCAAGGACGTTACTCTGATTCAAAAGCATCTCGCGAAGCTTCTCGCTTTAGTCGGCGACAGGCTAAAGGCGGCTGATACCGACAGAAATGATACCGTATCTATAAAGGACGCTACGGCTATCCAGCAGTATATCGTCAAGAGCTTCGACAGAGCGGCGGCTACGGGAAAGGTTCTTAAAGCGTCTCCCGCTCCCGTCAGCACTGTTCCCGCGCAGACCAACGCGCCTGTGGTTGAGCCCGTTACCGACCCGCCCACAGAAGCGCCTACAGAAGCGCCCAAGAACTACGTTTACTTCAAAAACAGCAACTGGCAGGTTGTAAAGGCGTATTTCTGGTCTGACTCGAACAAAGAGATGATGAAATGGCCGGGTAACGACACGGAAAAGGTCGGCGACGACTTGCACAAGGCGTTGATTCCCGACGGCGCGACGTGGGTAATCTTTACTGACGGAGGAAGCCAGACAAAAGACCTCTCAATCCCGGGGCCGAATATGGTATTCGACGGAGCGGATTGGACAAATTACCAAGGATAAACGAAAACGAGCAGGCATTGCCTGCTCGTTTAATTATGCGTGAGTATGCTTTATAATCGCGGATTACTAATTATAAAAAATTAATTGCGAATTACGTATTGCAGATTACGCGTTGACCCTCCGCCGTTTAGGAACCTTTCCGCCAACCTGACCTGACAATCGCGAATTACGCGTTGCACATCGCAAGTTAAATTCCGCCGTTGATGAACCTTTCCGCCAACCCGACCTGACAATTGCGAATTACGCGTTGCACATCGTAAGTTAAATTCCGCCGCTGATGAACCTTTCCGCTACATTAAACCTATAAAAAGGCGGCTTCGGCGCCGGCGGCTCGCCGGTTAGTCGGTGAATTCGAAATCGTCCTTGTGGTTTTTCTTAAAGATTTCGTAAACCTTCTGAACGGTTTCCTCGTCGTCAATGCCGATGTAGTTCTCGCTTTCGTCATCGATTGACTCGATTTTGAGAATAATAACGCCCTCAGCGTCCTCGTCGTTCTCGATAAGAACCACATATTCCTCGCCGTCGAGCTGGATTGTGTCGAGATACTCAAACTCGGTGCTTACGCCGTCCTCGTCAGTGAGCTCGATTATGATAACCTCGTCTTCGGGATTTTCTTTAATTAAATCAGCCATATTTTTGCCTCCTTATGTATAATAAACACAGTTTACATTATTTGAGTGAAAAAATCAAGTGAGAACCGATTAATTCAAGACCTTTAAAAATTTTTTGTTATGGTGTATAATGCAGGAAGGAGGCTTTTATGAAAAGAATTATTCCTTTACTTCTGCTTGTTATTATACTATGCGGATGTTCTGTTACGTCTACATACAGCGGAAGCTTTTTCGCTATGGATACGTATATGACAATTACCGTGTGCGGAAATAACCCCGAAAAGGCGGTTAAAAAAGCCGAAGCGCGTGTAAAAAAGCTGGACGAGGCTTTTTCCGCTCATAATAAAAAAAGCGGCGTATATAAACTGAATAAAAACGGCTCGGCAGAGCTCGAGCCCGACGCGGTCGAGCTTTTGAGTCTGGCGCTTAATAATTACAGGATAACCGACGGCGCTTTTAACCCCGCTATGCTTTCTGTTACCGAGCTTTGGGGCTTTCCCGATAAGAACTACAAAGTGCCCTCGGAAAACGAAATAAAATCCGCGCATAAAAACGTAAAGCCCGAAAAAATAACCGTAAAGAATAATACGGTTAAGCTTAATAATAAGGGTATGAAAATCGACTTTGGCGCGATAGCGAAGGGCTATACCTCGGATAAGCTTATAGATACGCTTAAAAAAGAGGGGATAAAAAGCGCGCTTGTAAATCTCGGCGGTAACGTCGCCGTGCTCGGCGGCAAGCCCGACGGTAGCGACTGGGCAGTAGCGGTGGAAAATCCCGATAAAAAGGGCAGCTATTTGGCGACGCTGAAAATAAGGGATAAATCCGTGATTACCTCGGGCGGTTACGAGCGGTATTTTAAGAAAAACGGAAAGGTTTATCACCATATCTTAAATCCGAAAACAGGACACCCCGCTGAAAGCTCGCTTAAATCGGTAACTATAGTCGGCAAAAACGGAACGTACTGCGACGCGCTTTCGACAGCCTTGTTTGTTATGGGTAAAGAAAAAGCCCTTCGCTTCTGGGCTGAAAACGGGCTCGACTTCGACGTTATTCTTTATACCGAAAACGGCGGGCTGTTTGTTACCGAGGGCGTTTCCGATATAATAAATTCCGATTTTGATTATAAGGTTGTAAAAAGGTCTGATTATGAATAAACGTGATTTTATCGCGATAGGCGTTGTCGTGTTGCTATCGGTTTTGGGCTTTGTTTTCTTCGCGTTAAAGGGAAGCGGGGGACAAACGGTGAAAATATCCGTTGGAGCGAGAGTCTACGGGACTTATCCGCTGAGTGAAAACAGAGAGCTAAAAATAAAGACCGACGCGGGATATAACCTCGTCGAGATTAAAAACGGCAGAGTTTTCGTTAAGGACGCCGACTGTAAGGATAAATCCTGCGTTAAGCAGGGAGAAATAAGCGGCGGCTCGATAGTCTGCCTGCCTCACAAGCTCGTTGTGGAAGTGACGGGCGAGGGCGATTTCGACGCGGTGGCGAGGTGAGTTATGGCTAAACGTATTTCTGTTATAGCGGTGTTTACCGCGCTCGCGCTGATTTTCAGCTATATCGAGGCGATTATTCCGTTTAACCTCGGCGTTCCCGGGGTGAAGCTCGGAATAGCGAATATAGTCGTTGTGTGCGCGCTTTATATTTTCGGAGTAAAAGAAGCCGCGGGGATTTCGCTTATAAGGGTTTTTGTAATCGGGCTGTTGTTCGGTAATGCCGTGTCGCTTATCTACAGCCTTTCGGGAGCTGTGCTCAGTATTGCCGTTATGATAATCTGCAAAAGACTTAAGCTTTCCGTAATCGGCGTAAGCGCTATGGGCGGAATTTTCCATAATGTCGGACAGCTTTCGGCGGCGGCTTTAATTCTTAATTCCTCCGCTGTTATGTATTATTATCCCGTGTTGTTTATTTCGGGAATAGTTACGGGAATAATTATCGGAATAGTTTCACTGCCGATAATAAAAAACTCGGAAAAACTAAGAAGCTAAAGACAGTTTTTAGAGCAACAGCGGGTTGCTTGTGTTTTAAAACAGTTTATCATATAATTGGTAAACGGGAGGTGTTTTTATGAACACAAAGGACGTTATCTATGAACTGAGAACAAAAAACGGGCTGTCCCAGGATGAGCTGGCGGAAAAGGTTTTTGTGACGCGGCAGGCGGTGTCGCGCTGGGAAAACGGCGATACCGTGCCGAATACCGAAACGCTTAAGCTGCTCTCTCAGCTTTTCAATGTTTCTATCAACACGCTGCTCGGTTCTCCGCGTCAGCTTATCTGTCAGTGCTGCGGAATGCCGCTTGACGATACGATTATCGGAACGGACAAGGACGGCGCGCTGAATGAGGACTACTGCAAATGGTGTTACGCGGACGGACAGTACACTTACAGCGATATGGACGAGCTTATAGACGTTTGTGTCCCTCATATGGCGAAGGAAGGATTTACCGAAGAACAGGCGCGGGAATATATGAAGCAGAAGCTCCCGAGCCTTGATTACTGGAAGCGATATGAACAGCTGAGTGACAACGGAGAGTTCGATTCGTTCAAGAAAAAATTGATTGACGAGATAAACGCTCTCCATATCGACGGGTTGCCGAAGGTGGAAAAGCTGAACGCTCTTGTCGGAAGCTATGTCAATCTCGCCTATCCACTGCCGAGCGGTATAAGCGCGAAATTTCTTGATGATAAGGCGACCTATCTGGGCAATCAGTTGGAGTCGCAGTTCGGCGGAGAACGCTGTTTCGGCGTTTTGGCGAATATGGATTTTATTTTGGTTTGCACTTACGAGCCGGAGGGTAAAAACCCCGAGCTTGTGCTATACAAAAAGAGATAAGAAAATGTTTTGGTCAGTGGTGTTAACGCCGCTGACCGATTTTTTTGGAAAAAACAATAATTTGTATTGACAGGCTAATGACTTTTAGCTATAATTAGGCTAAAGGTTATTAGCTTAATTGGGAGGAAAATATGACAACAAGAGATAGAATACTGAATGAAGCGCTGACGCTGTTTTCAGAGAACGGCTACGACGGAACGGGAGTAGAACAAATCGCCGAAAAGGTCGGAATCAAAGCGCCGTCGCTTTACAAGCATTTCAAGGGAAAAGAGGATATTCTATACGCGCTGATTGATATTACGGAAGCCCGATATGAGGAGTTTTTCGGCTCGAACAGGCACATCGGCAAGCTGCCCGAGAGCAAGGAGGAATTTATGCAAACCGCGATAAAAAAGGTTTCTTTTACCATGAATGATCCGATGATCAGAAAAATGCGCAAATTCCTTGTGCGGGAGCAATTCAGAAACGAACGCTTTGCCGAGATCACCACCAAGCATCAGCTGCACGGAATCCAGGGAATGTATATGAAAATCATCGAAGGTATGATGAGCAAGGGCTTATTTAAAGAGGACGATCCCGAACTGCTCGCGACCGAGGTGACCGCGCCTGTCGCGCTCTGGATCGCAAAAGCCGACAGACAGCCGCAATGCACACGGGAAAGTATGGAAAATATCGAAAAACATGTCCGCCATTTTTGCGACGTGTATATGACAGAATAAATACGGAGGTAAGCTATGCGATTAGACGGTTTTGGAATATTAGTAAATGATATGGGAAAAATGATACGTTTTTACAGGGATGTGCTCGGCTTTGAGATAAAAGAGGTTGAGGACACTAAAAACGTGTATCTTGTTAAGGACGGGACACTGTTTTTGCTCTACGGCAGAAAAGACTTTGAAAAAATGACAAACCGAAAATACAGCTACACGAGCGGTCTTAACGGTCATTTTGAGCTGGCGCTGTATGTCGATACCTTCGAGGAGGTTGACGCTTCCTACAGAACGGCTGTGAAAAACGGCGCCGAACCCGTTATGGAACCAACGACCGAGCCGTGGGGACAGCGCACCTGTTATATCGCCGACCCCGAAGGGAATCTGATCGAGATCGGCTCTTGGGACAAGCCGTATGAGATAAAAGATCAAGCCGACGATCTTTGATATGGCGTTGGAATGGAGGAAAGATAATGAAAATATTAGTATTAAACGGCAGTCCCAAAAGGGATAAAAGCGATACCATGCACATAACCCGCGCCTTTCTCGACGGGATGAATGAGGTCGCGGAAAACGATGTGCATACAATCAATGTGATTGATAAGCATATTGAATACTGCACGGGCTGTTTTGCCTGTATGCTGGGCGGCGATTGTGTTCACCACGACGATATGCGAGATATTTTAGAAGAAATCCTCGAAAGCGACCTGCTTATTTGGAGCTATCCGCTCTACTGCTACGGTATGCCCGCGCCGCTCAAGGCTCTGCTCGACCGCACGCTGCCGCTGTCGAGTATGGCTATGCAAAAGGTCGGCGACCGCTACGAGCATGTCGGTCAGGCGGATTTCAGCCATCTCAAATATGTGATGATATGCGGCTGCGGCTTCCCGAACAGCAGGCACAACTTTGAGCCTGCCGTAATGCAGTTTATCAGGTGTTTCCCGAATGAGCACACGATGATAACCGTTCCCGAAAGCCCGATGTTCAACGCGCCCGAGGCGGCGGTCGTCACCGAGCCGAGGCTCGCGCTAATCAGAAAAGCAGGCAAACATTACGCTGAGAACGGTACAATCAACGAGGATGTATTAAAAGAGATCGCTTCACCGATGATCCCCGAGGAGCAGTACGCTCAAATCGTCAATGGAGCAGTCAACTGAATCGAAGCTGACCGTTTACTTTGACGAGCCGTTCTGGGTAGGCGTGTTCGAGGAATTGGACGGCAAAAAGCTCTCTGTTTGCAAAGTGGTGTTCGGCGCGGAGCCGACCGACGCTCAGATCTACGCTTTTATCCTGAGATATTTCAATCAACTTCGTTTCAGCCCGCCTGTCAAAACAGAGATCAAGCAAAGGGCGGACAACCCGAAACGCCGTCAAAAAAACGCCCGTAAACAGCTTGAAAAATCAGGCGTCGGCACCAAGTCGCAACAGGCGATTCAAAAGCAGTATGAAGAAAATAAGCTCGAACGAAAGCAAAAATCCCGCGAGCAAAAAGAAGCCGAAAAACAGCGGTTGTTCGAGCTGAAACAGCAAAAACGCAAGGAAAAGCACAGAGGACATTAATGACCGCTGTAGCTTACGGAGGACTGATTATGAAAATTCATCAGCTGAAAATAGATTTTAATGTAACTGAGCGCGTCAAGCGGTTTGTCTACGTATATATCATCGAAGCTGAGAATTGCTATTTGATTGACTCGGGTGTGTTTGGCTGTGAAAACCAAATAGTCGATTATGTGGCAAAAATCGGACGAAAGCCCGAGGACGTAAAAGGTGTTTTTCTGACGCACGCCCACCCCGACCATATCGGGTCAGCCGCTTGGTGGCAGGAGCATATAGGTTGTAAGATTTACGCAAGCGAGGGTGAAAAGCGCTGGATAGAAGATATCGACCTGCAATTCAAGGAAAGACCAATCCCGAATTTTTATAAGCTCGCCGGTAAATCCTCTCGCGTTGATGTGCCCTTGAAAGACGGAGATATCATCGACTTAGAGCCGAATTTAGAGATAAAAGCGATTCGTACGGCGGGTCATTCTGTGGAGTGCTTTTCTTATCTTACGCAAAACGCTTTGTTTATCGGCGACGCCGTTCCCGTAAGGGGAGATATCCCCATTTTCATTAACGAAGCGGAAACGCGCAGAACCTTAAAAATCATAGGTCAAATGACGAATATCGACGTTTACTGCCCCGCGTGGGATAAAACCTATGATCGTAAAATGATGAGAATAAAACTTAACGAAGCGGAAGGACTGATTAATACCTTGAAAAAAGCGGTGAGAACCTGTGACAACGACGGCGATATCGCGGAGCTTGTTAACTGTGTCTGTGACCGTCTGAAAATGCCGATTCTAAAAGAAAATCCGCTGTTTTTGAGAACGGTCGAATGTTTGAGAGAGGAATGAACATGAGCTGTTATTTTCTGATTGATACCTACATTGACGAGAAGCACGGCAGAGGGCTTTATGACGACTATATCGCAAAGGTCAAGCCGATCGTCGAAATCTACGGCGGCGAGTACCTTTTACGCTCGGAAAA
>CADBSD010000035.1 GCA_902797225.1 uncultured Ruminococcus sp.
GATTCGAACCCACGACCTCTGCGTCCCGAACGCAGCGCTCTACCAAACTGAGCCACGCCTCGATATTTATTTCAACTCAGCTATTGTAACATAAAATTATTAATATTTCAATAGAATATTTAAAAATATTTTCGCAAAAAGGTATTGACAAATTTAAATTTTGTAATATAATTAATATTGCTGTGATGAATGGCAAATATTGAGGAATAGTGTAACGGTAGCACGACAGACTCTGACTCTGTTTGTTGGGGTTCGAATCCCTATTCCTCAGCCAGTAAAATGAGATACCCGACAGGGTGTCTCATTTTTGATTAATCAAATAGAATTCAGTCGGTCGATTTCGTCGGACTGACTCTGCAAATAATACTTAAAGAGGGATAAAAATGATTGGAATACTTGTGTTTTTACTTAGCATCGCTCCTACTGTATTATTTTTTGTGGCTTAGAAACCGCGACAAGGAAAACCCGGATTATAGAAAAGCATCGAATTCCGCTTTTTTAAGAGGCGCGATAAGCACATTTCCTATTATAGGAGTTTCCATGGTTTTCTCGCTCATACTAGCGTTTACGGGACTTAAACAATCACATTTTATTATATATCAGGCGCTTTTTACAATTGTAGCGCTTGCGTTATCAGAAGAGCTTGTTAATTTTACGCGTTTAAGGGATTGCTCAAAAAGAAGTTCTTTGAGTATTCGTGGGCTGATGTTACGGCTTTTATGGTTATTATCGGTCTTGCGTTCGGCTTAATTGAGGATATTCCGTACGCTGTCGGTGCAAGCCCCATTGTTATGATTGTAAGGGGCGTTACTATGGGACACATAGGCTACGGCTTTGTTATGGGTTGGTTTTACGGCAAAGGTCTCTTTACAGGAAAGAAGATTTACCGTGTGCTGGCGTTTGTTCTGTCATGGTTGATACATGGCGTCTATGATTTTTCACTGACTCCCGAGCTTTTCCAAATGAATGATAATTTAGTGGTTCTCCCTATGCTTATGGCGATTTTGGAAATAGTTTTACTTGTGCTTATGTTTCGTTTCTTTATTCGCGCGCGAAAAATTGAAAAATACAATCAGCCTGTTCTTAGAGTTTTAAACGATTAATAAAGCTGAGCCCGCCGTTTTTCGGCGGGCTGTATTTATGTCTTGTTTTATTTTGGAGCTTCATTGTTTTAATTAAAAATTCGAATTAACAATCACAATATTGTAAGTTGTTACGCGAGGCTTGATGTGTTATAATCTTATTCTAGTTTATATGGAAAAAGGTAATAGTATGGATATCAAAGATAATTTCAGACATATGAATAATATGCAGCAGAAAGCTGTTTTTTGTACCGAGGGACCGCTTCTTATTCTCGCGGGCGCGGGTTCGGGAAAAACTACCGTTCTCGTTAACCGTATAGCCTATATTTTGCAGAGCGGGCTTTGTATGCCGTGGCAGATTCTGGCGATTACTTTTACCAATAAAGCCGCGGGTGAGCTTAAAGAGCGTATCTGCAAGGCTGTGCCCGAGGGCGGTGAGGATATCTGGGCGGCTACCTTCCACTCAACCTGCGCGCGTATTCTTCGCCGTTACGGTGACAGAATCGGTTATTCGAGTCATTTCACGGTTTATGATACCGCCGACCAGAAAAGTCTTTTGAAAAAAATCCTTAAACAGCTTAATATCGACGAAAAGCATAATTCTGTCAAAAGCATTATTGCGGAAATTTCCAAGGCTAAGGATAAAATGCAGACTCCCGAGGAAATGCTCAAAAGCTGCGGCGACGATTTCCGCAGGGAGAAAATAGCAAAGGTTTATCAGCTTTACCAGTCTGAGCTTAAAAACAGCGACGCTATGGATTTTGACGATATGCTCTGTAATACCGTCAAGCTGCTTGAGGAAAACCCCGACGTTCTCGGCTATTACCAGAACCTTTTTAAATACATTATGGTTGACGAGTACCAGGACACAAACAAGGTGCAGTATAAGTTTGTCGCTATGCTCGCCGAGAAAAGCAAAAATATCTGCGTAGTCGGCGACGACGACCAGAGTATCTACAAATTCAGAGGCGCGACTATCGAAAATATCCTCTCGTTCGAGAAAAGCTTCAAAAACGCTAAGGTTATACGTCTTGAGCAGAATTACCGAAGCACCAAGACTATTCTTTCCGCGGCGAATAAGGTCATAGAGAACAACACCGCCCGTAAGGGGAAAACGCTTTGGACGGAAAATGAAAAGGGTAAAAAAATACATATCCATACCGCTCTTTCCGAGAGGGAGGAGGCTTCCTATATAGCTCAGCAGGTGCTTGACGGCGTAGCCTCGGGACGCAAGTTTTCCGACTACGCGGTATTATATAGAATGAACGCCCAGTCGAACGCGATAGAGAGCGCGTTCGCCCGCAGCGGAATACCTCACCGTATTATCGGAGGTCACCGTTTCTACGACCGTGAGGAAATAAAGGATATGACCGCGTACCTGCGCGTAATAGACAACCCAAACGATAACGTACGTCTTTCGAGAGTTATAAACGTTCCGAAAAGGGGAATAGGCAAAACCACAATGGACAGAGCTGGCGAGCTCGCCGCGCTTAACGGTATCAGCGTATACGACGTTATAAAGAATGCCGAGAACTATCCCGAGCTAAGCCGAGCCGTAAAGAAATTCAAGGAATTTGTAGAGCTCGTTGAAGGCTTCAGAGAAGCTGAAAGCAGCGGTGATTATTCTTTAGCGGAATTATACGAGCTTGTTTTAGAGCATACCGACTACAGAAAATATCTTCAGACCGAAAAGGAAAACTCCGACGTCCGTATAGAAAACATAGAGGAATTAAAATCGAATATAATCAAATTTGAGGAGGAGTACGGCGAGGAAGCATCCCTGTCCGCGTTTTTGGAGGATATCTCGCTCCAGACCGATATCGACAACTACGACGCAGACGCTGACACAGCCGTAATGATGACGCTCCACAGCGCTAAAGGACTCGAGTTTCCCGTTGTGTTTATCGCGGGAATGGAGGAAGGAGTTTTCCCCGGGGTATCTATTTATTCAAATCCCGACGAACTCAACGAGGAACGCCGTCTAGCGTATGTAGGTATCACCAGAGCGAAAGAGGAGCTTTACCTGACAAAAACCAAAAGCCGTATGCTTTTCGGCTCAACGACTCACAACGCTCCCTCGCGGTTTGTCGGCGAAATCCCCGAGGAATATGTTCAAACCTCGGGCGACAGAGGATTTTCCTCGTTCGGCTCAGTACAGGGCGGTTCGTCAAATTCTGTAGCGATTCCGAAATCCTCCTACAATTTCAACCCGAATATTGCTCCCGCCTTTAAAAAGCCGATTTCAAAATCGACCAACACATATAAGGTAGGAGACAACGTGCTTCATAAGGTTTTCGGCAAGGGAATGATAGTAAAAGCCGAGAAAATGGGCAGCGATACAATGCTCGAAATTGTATTTGAAACCAAGGGCACCAAAACCCTTATGGCGAATTTCAGTAAAATGGAAAAGATTTAAAAACGGCTCGTCCTTTGTGGCGAGCTATTTTGTCGTAAACGTATATTATTTAAACGCATTGTAATATTGCACAAAAACAGCTTGAAAAATTTGTTGAAAAATACGAGCCTGTGTTATAGTGACAAAGATTAAATAATATATTATAATAAATACAACTATATGGCTTTTCAGCCGAAAGGAGTTAAGTTATGGGACTTATTAAAGCAGGCATAGGTGCTTTAGGCGGCACCTTAGCCGATCAATGGAAAGAATATTTTTACTGCGACAGTCTTGCTAAGGATGTGCTCGTCGTAAAGGGACAGAAACGTACCTCAGGACGTTCCTCGAATACAAAGGGAAATGACAATATCATCTCCAACGGCTCGGTAATCGCGGTTGCCGACGGTCAGTGTATGATTATTGTTGAGCAGGGAAAAATCGTCGAGGTTTGCGCTGATCCGGGTGAGTTCACATACGACACATCAACGGAGCCGAGTATCTTTACGGGTAATCTCGGCGAAAGTATCAAAAATACATTCAGAACAATAGGTAAACGTTTTACGTTCGGCGGAGATACAGGTAAAGACCAGAGAGTTTACTATTTCAACACAAAGGAAATTATCGACAATAAATTCGGAACACCTAATCCTGTTCCGTTCAGGGTCGTGGACAGTAAAATCGGTTTTGACATTGACCTTTCTATACGTTGCAGCGGTGTATATTCCTATAAAGTCACTGATCCGCTTTTGTTCTATACAAACGTATGCGGTAATGTCAGCGAGCCTTATAAGCGTTCCGAAATTGATTCACAGCTAAAAACTGAATTTATTCACGCTCTTAATCCGGGTTTAGCTAAGATGAGTGATTTAGAGCTTCGTCCTAATCAGATAAGCGCTCACGTTGATGAGCTTACCGACGCAATGAATTCCGCGCTTACCGCTAAGTGGTCCGATTTAAGAGGCTTAAGCATAGTTTCAATCGCGCTTAATCCTATCGTTCTTACCGAAGAAGACTCCGCTATGCTTAAGGAAGCTCAGCGCAGAGGTATGCTTCGTAATCCTCAAATGGCCGGCGCTACGCTTGTTGACGCTCAGGCGGAGGCTATGAAGGCTGCCGCGTCCAACGAGGGCGGCGCTATGAACGGCTTTATCGGAATGGGTATGGCTATGAACGCGGGCGGCGGAATGAACGCCCAGAATTTCTACAATATGCCTCAGCAGAATCAGCAGAATCAGCAGCAACAGCCTCAGCAGAATCAACAGCCTCAGCAGAGCTCGGCGGACGCGTGGAAATGTCCCAAGTGCGGAAATATGGCTAAGGGTAAATTCTGCACTGAGTGCGGTTCGCCCAAGCCCGCCAATTCAAACGGCTGGACCTGCAAGTGCGGCGCTGTTAATAAGGGCAAATTCTGTCAGGAATGCGGTTCGCCCAAGCCCGCCGGGGAGCCCTTGTACAAGTGCGACAAATGCGGTTGGGAACCCTCAGACCCGAAGCATCCTCCTAAATTCTGCCCCGAGTGCGGCGATCCGTTCGATGACAACGATATAGTATAAAGGGTAAATTAAATGGCTGATATTTTAGAGTATAAATGTCCTTGTTGCGGCGGAGCGATAACCTTTGACTCCGCCGTCCAGAAAATGAAATGTCCGTATTGCGACAGCGAGTTTGACGTACAGGCGTTTCTTAAGAAGGACGAGAGATTAAACGAACAAGCTCCCGATGATTTTACATGGGAGGAAGAAGCGGGACATCAGTGGGACAGCGGCGAAGAAGAAAAAATGTCGGTGTTTGTCTGCAAGTCCTGCGCGGGCGAAATTGTAGGCGACGAGAATACCGCCGCTACGGAATGCCCGTACTGCGGAAATCCCGTTGTGCTGAGCGGAAGACTTTCGGGTACGTTAAAGCCCGACTACGTTATTCCTTTCAAGTTCGATAAGGAAGCGGCAAAGGCTCAGCTTAAGCAGTATGTTAATTCAAAAAAATTCGCCCCCAAGAGCTTCAAAACCGAAAACAAGCTCGAGGAGATTAAGGGACTTTACGTTCCTTTCTGGCTTTTCGACTCCGACACCGACGCGGCAGTAAGCTTCGAGGCTACCACAGTACGCACCTGGTCGGACTCAAATTACGATTACACCGAAACAAGCTTTTTCGACGTTTTCCGCGACGGTTCAATGAAATTCGTGAACATTCCCTGCGACGGCTCGTCGAAAATGCCCGACGACCTTATGGAGTCAATCGAGCCGTTCAACTTCTCTGAGGCTGTAGACTTCCAGACCGCGTATTTAGCGGGTTATCTTGCCGATAAATACGATGTTACAATGGAGGATAGTATCGATCGCGCCAACAGACGCGTTAAGACCAGCGCCGAACAGGTTTTGCGCGGTACGGTTACATATCCCTACAGCTCGGTAATCACAAAAGACAGCTCGGTACAGATTAAAAACGGTAAAGCGAAATACGCTCTCTATCCAGTATGGATTTTAAATACCGACTACAAGGGCGAAAAATACACCTTCGCTATGAACGGACAGACAGGAAAGTTTATCGGAAATCTTCCTGTAGACGGCAAAAAGCTTTTTGCGTTGTTCGCGGGGCTTACGGTAGGCATAGGCGCTATAGTTTATGTTATCGGAACTCTGCTCGGTCTGCTTTAAGGGGGTGTCGGAATGAAAAGAGTATTATCAATTATTTTTACTATAGTTATTATTTCGGCGCTTTGTATTACACCGTTCTCGGCGGCTGAAAAAGGCGCGAAGGTCGTAGACCCCAAGGGCTATCTTACGAGCGAGCAGGTATCCGACGTCACAGCTAAGCTAAACGACATTACGGATAAATACGATATGGACGTTGTTGTTGTGCTTATTGATACGCTAAACGGCGCTTCAAAGGTTGATTACGCCGACGATTATTACGATTACAACGGATATAAGGACGACGGCTGTTTGTTGCTTTTGAGCATTATCGACAGAGAGTGGTATATCTCAACAAAGGGGTACGGTATTACGGCGTTTACCGATTACGGTATACAGAATATCGGCTCTGAGCTTAAAAGCTATCTTAAAGACGAGGATTATTACGGCGCGTGCGATGAATTCGCGTCTTTAGCCGACGAGTTTATCGCGGAAGCGAAAAAAGGCAAGCCCTATGATACAAACCACGAGCGCAAGGATTTTTTTGATAATCTTTTTGCTATAGGTATCTCTTTAGGAATTGGTCTTATAATAGCTCTGGTTTCGGTTGCTATGGTTAAGAAAAGTTATAAGCCCGTACGCTTAAAGGCTGAGGCTAACGATTATCTTGTTAAGGACAGCCTGGTTGTTCATAACGGCTACGATAACTTCCTCTATACTCACGTAAGTCGTACAAGAAGAAGCGAAAATAAAGGGGGCGGAAGCTCGACTCATACGTCATCCTCAGGTTCAACTCACGGCGGTGGCGGCGGAAGCTGGTAAGAAAAAAGAATAATACAGAAAAGGCTGACCTAAACAGGTCAGCCTTTCAGTTTGAATGAAAAATTATTTTTCTCTTGTGAATTTTACTGTTGATAATGTAAGCTCGTTGCCCTTCTTACCTGAAACATAAGGAAGCTGTGAGCTCTGCTTCTGGTCGCTGATGAAAGTAACTGTGATGATCTTCTTTTTGGTGTCTACAGTGTAAACGCCCTTTGTTGAAGAATCGCCGCTCTGTCCTTTTGAAGCGATTAAGCACGTGCCGTCCTCGTTGAACTTGTAGTTGTAATTTGAGTAAGTGTCCTTATACTTCCACGAGCCAGTTACTTCTTTTACGGGTTTGAATTTCTTGCTTACCTCAAGCTTAGGCTCAACCTTAGAAGCGCTTACGAATTTAATCGGAGTGTTCTGAGTTGTAAGCGTAAGAGTTTTTCCTGTGAAGATATTACCCTCAACCTTTACCTCGAATGTGCCCGATACGGCGGGAAGAATATTGATTTCAATAAACTTTTTGCCCTCGTCGGGAGAAGCGGACGAGTCGTCGGTGTATTTCCATGTTCCGTTAACCTGAATTGTTCCTACGGAAATTGAAGCCGAGCCGTCATTGTTAAATGTGTAATATCTTACATTTTCGTTCTTTGTCTTTGAAGCCTGGTCAGCCGAGCTTGTGTTTTCGTCGAATACCCAGGTGCCCGCGACGCTGCTGTTAAAGAACAAGAAGTATACGCCGCCCGCAATGATCGCTGCGACAAGAATGATAGCCGCAATTATTATAGGTGTGCTGATAAGCTTCTTTTTCTTAGGAGCCTCACCAAACTGTTCGGCTTCATTATCTTGCGCGGCTTCGGGAATATCAACATTAAAATTCATTTCCGAATCAACTTCGTTTTCGATTGTTTCAGCTTCGGCGGGAGCGGTTTCTTCCGCCGCGTTTTCGATTTCCGATTCGGTATTTTCAAACTTTTCGAAATCTTCCATTATGATACCTCCTTAAAATATCTTTTTTATGATACTATATTTCTAGATAAAAATCAAGATTTTTATAAATTTTGAAAAAACACGGAATATTTATGAATAATATTCTAATAAGTAATTGAAATATTCACGCTTTTGTGCTATAGTAAACGCAATAAACCATACATTTTTACTAAGTTGACATTTTTGTTTTACGGAGGCAATTATGGATTTTATGAGTAATTATAATCTTTGGCTTGAAAAAGCCGTAGAGGACGAAGATTTAATAAAAGAACTCAAAAGTATTGAGGGCGACGAAAAAGAGATTTATGAAAGATTTTACAGAAGCCTTGAGTTTGGTACAGCGGGACTTCGCGGCGTTATAGGCGCGGGTACAAACAGAATGAACATCTACGTTGTACGACAGGCTACTCAGGGACTCGCAAATTACGTGCTCAAAAAGTACGGTAAGGGCGCTGTAGCTATCTCGCACGACAGTCGAATAAAAGCTGACCTTTTTATGAACGAGGCGGCGAGAGTTTTAGCCGCTAACGGAATTAAGGTTTATATTACTACCGAACTTCAGCCCACACCTGTGCTCTCGTATCTTGTCAGATACTTCAAGTGCCAGGCTGGTATTATGGTTACAGCAAGCCATAACCCCGCGAAATACAACGGCTACAAGGCTTACGGCGAGGACGGATGTCAGATGACTGATGTTGCCGCGGGCGCTGTGTATGACGAAATTTGCGATATCGACATCTTTAACGACGTTAAGACTATGGACTTGTTTGAGGCTATCGACAAAGGACTCGTCGAGTACGTTACGGAAAATGTATATACAAGCTATCTTGAGGAAGTAAAAAAACAGCAGGTTAACGAGGGCGTATGCAAGGGCGCTGACTTAAAGGTTGTTTATACTCCTTTAAACGGTTGCGGTAACAAGCTGGTTCGCCGTATTTTAAAGGAAATCGGCGTAGAGGACGTAACAATAGTTAAGGAGCAGGAGCTTCCCGACGGTAACTTTACCACATGTCCGTATCCTAACCCCGAGATTAAAGAGGCTCTGCAAAAGGGTTTGGAGCTGTGCGAAAAGGTTAAACCTGATTTGCTCCTCGCGACAGACCCCGACGCTGACCGTGTAGGTATCGCCGTTAAGGATTACGACGGCAGCTACCGCCTTATCACAGGTAACGAGGACGGCGTAATGCTGACGGATTATATTCTTTCGAACCGTAAGGCTAACGGTACTTTACCCGAAAAGCCCGTTGTGGTTAAGACAATCGTTACATCTAAGCTCGTTGAAAAGCTTTGTGAGAAATACGGCGCTGAGCTCAGAAATGTGTTAACAGGCTTTAAGTATATCGGCGAGGTTATTCTCGGACTTGAAAAGAACGGTGAGGAAAACAGATATATGTTCGGCTTTGAGGAAAGCTACGGCTATCTCTCGGGCACATACGTAAGAGATAAAGACGCTGTTGTTGCTTCAATGCTTATCTGCGAAATGGCAGCGACCTTTAAAAAGCAGGGCAAAACTCTCGCTCAGGTTATTGACGGACTTTATGAGGAGTTTGGTTATTATATGAACAAAACCTTCTCGTATGAGTTTGACGGCGCCGAGGGTATGCAGAAAATGGCGGATATTATGAGCTCGCTGCGTGAGAACGCTCCCGCTGAAATCGCGGGCAATAAGGTTGTAAAGACCGCCGATTACAAGCTCAGCGTAGAGAAAGACCTTGTAACGGGAGAGGAAAAGGAAATCAATCTTCCAAAGTCGAATGTGCTCCAGTATAACCTTGAAAATGAGCATATGGTAATAGTTCGTCCCAGCGGAACAGAGCCGAAGATTAAGCTTTACTTAACGGCTGTAGGAAACGACAAGGACGACGCTTCAAATATTATCGAACAGCTCAAAACAAGCACAGAGAATATTTTAGGAATTTAATAAGCATATACACAGAAAAAAGGACGACATTGTCGTCCTTTTTTGTTGTGATAAGAAATTATTCAAAAACTGTATAAATATTCAAGCTAGCGACCTGAAAAAGCGATCATTTTAACTGACTACTATCACACAAAAAATTTGTATTGCTTGCTCAGTTGCACGCTGCGTATGCACGAGCAATAGCTATCCGAAAGCGGACGCGCTGATCGCGCGCTTTCTTGTGCGTTCTTTTTCAGCTTTCCTGCTCTTTTATTCTGGATATCAAAACCAAATCAGCGTTACTTAACTTTTTGTCAAAATTCAAGTCAGCGGCAAGCTTATAAATACCCTTAAGCTTTTGCGTGTTTAAAAGATGACTAAACATAGCGTTTTCGTCGCGTGAATTTACGTTGCCTTTGCCTGTGACATCTCCTTTAACTATAAATCTAAGTTTAATTTTAGTTTTATCACTTTTAAATACCGCGTTCATACCTGTTGTGATTCTACCGCTTTTTCTGTTGCCAAAGCTCAGCTCGTAACCGTCGTATGTGATTTTTGATTTAAAATCGGCGATTGTTGTGCCGCAATCTACGTAGATATATTTTTTCGTGTTAGAAAAAGGGGAGAGATTGATTTTGGTTTTTGCGGTATTTGAGTTTTTTGAAGCGTTAATTCTTTCAAGTTCTTTTTCGGAAATCAGCTCGCAGCCTGTTCCTGAGCTGTTGATTATCGCTACCATTCCTTTGTAAGACGCCAGCGCGAATACTTTTTTATCATATTCTATATTTTTTATAAACGAGTAATTCTGACGATTGTACAGGTTTAGCTTGCCTTTGTTCAGTACTACAATATATTTGTCGGTTTGCGCCGCCTTATAAATACCGTTTTGTTTAACGCTTATAACCTTGGCGAAATCGTTAATTCTATAGACATTTCCTTCTGCGTCACCGACATAGTTTTCGGATATTTTATATATGTACGGACTGCTGATTTTACCGAGATAAACTTGGGATTCGGGGGTAAGGCTGTACAAGCCTGTGTTAGATACCGCCAGAGTATATGAGTCGAACGGAATTATCTTGTTGAAATTCGCGCTGTGAGTTTTAAGGCGTTTTCCGCTTTTATTAAAAACCTGAACCTTAAATGAAGCGTTAAGTATATAAATGTTCCCGCCGTTGTCGGCGGATATCATCGAGTACTCAGCGAGTTGAACGCTATTTAAAGGTATAGGCTCGCTGATTGAGCTTTTTTCCGCTTTATATATCCTGCAATTGTTTGACTTCAACGCTTGTGAGGTAAGAATATATATTTTGGAGTTTGAGGCGCAGGCGTCGATTATCTTGTCTTCAAAGCTGTAAGTAAAGGACAACTCAGACGGAAAAAGCTCAAGGGAATTAACCTTATCGTTTGTATGCCCGATAAGGAAAATTCCCTTGCTGTCGAAAAACAATTTTTTACCCTGAGTTGAAGCGCTGCCTTGAATTGATACGCATGAGATAAACATCAAAGCAGTTAATACTGCAAATACCGCTTTTTGTGAAATCCTCATATCTAACCTCAATAATTTGAGTTTATTATATATTCGAATTGTTTTTATCATTATACGTCACAATAAAAGCTATGTCAAGAAAAAAAGCTGCCGCTAAGCGACAGCTTGTAGTTTTGATTTCGAAGATTATTAATCCATTTCCCAGTTATGCCATACGTTCTGGATATCGTCGTTATCCTCGAACATATCGAGCATTTTCTGCATATTGGTTTTGGAGTCCTCGTCGTCGAGCTTTGTGTAGTTGTTGGGAACCATTTCGACCTCCGCGGATGCGAATTTATAGCCCGCGTTTGTAAGGTCATCTCTGATAGCGCCGAAATCTGACGGCTCGGTGTAGATAGTGAAGATATCCTCGTCTGCCTCAAAGTCGGAAGCTCCCGCCTCTAAAGCGTCCTCCATAACCTTATCCTCATCTGCCTCGAGCTCCTCGCGCTCAATAACTAAAACGCCCTTTTTCTCGAACATAAACGTTACGCAGCCCTGAGTACCCATATTACCGCCGAATTTGTCGAAGTAATGTCTGACCTCGCCAGCGGTTCTGTTTCTGTTATCAGTAAGCGCCTCAACTATAACGGCGATACCGTTAGGACCGTAGCCCTCGTATGTAACAGCTTCGTAGTTTGCGGAGTTGCTGTCGCCCGCGGCTTTCTTTATGATACGGTCGATATTGTCGTTAGGCACGTTGTTAGCTTTAGCCTTCGCGATAACATCTCTGAGCTTCGCGTTAAGCGACGGGTCGGCGCTGCCGCCTTCTTTTACCGCTACTATAAGCTCACGGCCGATTTTTGTAAAAATCTTGGCTCTCGCCGCGTCGTTTTTACCTTTTTTCTGCTTAATTGTACTCCATTTATTATGTCCTGACATCTAATCATTCCTTTTTTAAAATATTCATCTGTTATTATATACGATAATAATACGAAAATCAAGTTTTATATAAAAGGTTACAAAATAGTTACAAAACTATTGTTTTTCATATGATATAGTGGTAAAATAACGTTTAGAAATAATGAAAGGAAAAGATGTTGTTATGATATACTCAATGACGGGTTTCGGAAGATTTGAGGGACAGGTTAACGGCAGAAGCATAACTCTCGAGATAAAGAGCGTTAACCACCGCTATCTTGAGTTTTCCTGCCGTATTACGAGAGGCTACAACTATCTCGAGGAAAAGCTCAAAGCTTATATTTCCTCAAGGATTTCCCGAGGCAAGGTTGATATGTTCCTCTCGATTACCGAGCCTGAGAATACCCCCACAGAGGTTGAAATAAACCATAATCTCGCTCAGGGCTACATAAACGCCTTAAAAGAGCTAAGCGATACATACGGTATTTTAAACGGTGTAACTACAGTCGACGTGGCGCGTTATCCCGATGTGCTTACGGTGAGCAAGGCTTCCGAGGACGAGGACGTTGTTTGGGCTGACGTAAAACAGGCGCTTGACAGCGCTATGGAAGGTTTTATGGAGCTGAGGAAAAACGAGGGCGAAAGACTAAAGGCGGACGTTTTAAGCCGTGCCGAAACAATTATCGAAATAGTCGGCGAAATCGAAAAACGCTCTCCCGAAACAGTAAAGGAATATCAGTCCAGATTAAAGGAAAAGATAGAGGAGCTCTTAGGCTCTAACGAATACGACGAGCAGCGCGTTATTACGGAAGTCGCCATATTCGCCGATAAAATAGCTGTTGACGAGGAAACCGTAAGACTGAGAAGCCATTTTGAACAGCTTAAAGCCTACCTCGACGACAACAAGCCTGTCGGCAGAAGCATAGACTTCCTTATTCAGGAAATGAACCGCGAAGCCAACACAATAGGCTCGAAGGTCAAGGACTCCGAGCTTGCGCATAAGGTCGTAAGAATCAAAAACGAAATAGAAAAAATCAGAGAACAGATTCAGAATATCGAATAGAGGTAGTTATGAAGCTTATAAACGTAGGATACGGAAATATGGTATCCTCATCAAAAATCGTCGCGGTTGTATCTCCCGACTCAGCTCCCGTTAAAAGGATTGTTCAGGAGGCTAAGGCTAAGGGCATAGCCGTTGACGCTACCTGCGGAAGAAAATGCAAGGCGGTAATCGTCACGGACAGCGACCATGTCGTTTTGTCGGCGCTTTCGCCCGAGGCTATAGGTAACAGAAGCGAGGAGGACTAAATGGCTAAAGGTAAGTTAGTGGTTTACACAGGTTGTTCGGGAGTCGGCAAGGGTACTATTATGAAGAAGCTCCTAAAAAGAAACCCGAATATAAAGCTTTCCGTGTCCTGTACGACGCGTCCTCCCAGAGATGAAGATATCGAGGGAGTAACCTATTACTTCGTTACAAAGGACAGGTTTAAAGAAATAATTAATGAGGACGGTTTTCTGGAGCACGCCGAGTTTTGCGGAAATATGTACGGTACTCCCGAAAAACCGCTCAACGATTTACTGGAAAAGGGCTTTGACGTTTTTCTGGAAATCGAGGTCGACGGCGGAATGCAGGTTATGAAAAAACGCCCCGACTGCGTAAGTATATTTATAACGCCTCCGTCTATGGAGGAGCTCGAAAAACGCCTCAGAGGCAGAGCTACCGAGGACGAGGAAACTATAATCAAGCGTATGGCGCGAGCTAAAGAAGAAATGGAATTTGAAAAGTTTTATAAATATTCCGTTTTAAACGACAACGCGGACCGCGCCGCGGATGAAATACTATCCATATTAAAAGAAGAAAAGGAGTAAGACTTATGAAAAAGGTAAACGTAGACGAATTATTTGAGGGTAAGGCAAGCCGTTACGCGCTTGTTATCGGCGTAGCTAAGAGAGCTCGCCAGATTACAAAGGAAATGGAAGAAAACGAGGAAATTTCAGACGATAAGGCTGTATTGCTCGCTATTGACGAGATTAAGCAGCACAAAATAAACATTCTTCAGCCCGAAGAAGATGACTGATTTTATCGCGTCAGTCGCGGTAGAAAACACAACGTATTCGTTCGACAGAATATTCGATTACGCTGTCGGTGAGGAATTTGCAGGCCAAATAGAAATCGGCAAGCGCGTTATCGTGCCGTTCGGCAGAGGTAACCGCAAGCGTCAGGCTATTGTTTTTAAGCTAAAAAAAGGAGAAACAGATTCGCTGAAATCTATTCTTTCCGTGCTTGATAAATCGCCTGTTCTGACCGAGGAAATGGTAAGGCTCGCTGTTTTTATGAAGGATAGGTATTTTTGTACCTTTTATGACGCCGTAAAAACAATGCTTCCGGCGGGAATGAATTACAATATCACAACAACCTACACGGCTGTTAAGGGTATGGAAGCAGAACTCCTCTCGCTTGACGAGGCTCAGGTTTATAATTACCTGTTATCCCGAAAAAAGCCCGAGAAGTCGGACGTAATGTCGAAAAACCTGGGGCTTAAAGCCGAGGTGTTCGACGAGCTCGTTAATAAAGGCTATCTCAGAAAAAACGACGAGGCTTTCCGCAAGGTAGGAGACGCTGTGCTTAAAATGGTTGCCGTAAACGACGACGCTGATATCTCGTCTGTTAAGCTCAGCGAAAAGCAGAGCGGCGTACTTGATGTTTTACAGACCGTCGGCTGCGCTTCCGTTAAGGAAATCTGCTATTACAAGGGTGTTACAACCTCGGTGGTTGATAACCTCGTAAAAAAGAATCTCGCCTATTATTATGAGGACGAGGTTTTCAGAAACGATATTGATAATTCTGTAAAAGAAAATAAGCCTGTGGTTTTAACCAAACAGCAACAAAAGGCGTATGAAAATATTCTGAGAGATTACAGCGAGGACAAACCTTGTGTAAGCTTGCTTTTCGGCGTTACAGGCTCGGGCAAAACCTCGGTGTTTTTAAAGCTGATAGAAAAAGCGGTCAAAGATAATAAGGGCGTTATCGTTATGGTGCCCGAAATATCGCTTACGCCTCAGTTTATAAATATTTTTAAGTCGAAATTCGGCGGAGATATCGCTGTGTTCCACAGCGGGCTGTCGCTCGGAGAAAGGCTCGACGAGTACAAGCGCGTGCTCATGGGCAAGGCTAAAATCGCTATCGGTACGAGAAGCGCCTCGTTCGCTCCGCTTAAAAATATCGGGCTCATTATTATGGACGAGGAGCAGGAGCACACGTACAAATCCGAGTCAACTCCCCGCTATCACGCTCGTGAGGTCGCTAAATTCAGAGCCGCTGAGAATAACGCCTTACTGCTCTTGTCGTCGGCTACTCCCGATATCGAAAGCTTCTACAACGCTCAAAATGGAAGATATTCCTTCAACAAGCTTACGGAGCGTTACGGAAACGCGATTCTTCCCGAGGTAAGAATAATTGATATGAACGAGGAGGTTTGTGAAGGCAATACCACTCTTTTTTCAAAGGATTTGTTAGCTTGCTTAGAGGAGAACCTCGAAAAAGGCAACCAGAGTATTCTGCTTTTAAACAGGCGCGGACATAACACCTTCGCGGTTTGCTCAAGCTGCAGGGAAACGGTTACTTGTCCGAATTGTTCCATATCGCTTACCTACCACAGCGCTAACAACAAGCTGATGTGCCATTACTGCGGCTATTCTATGAACTACACAAGCGTTTGTCCGACGTGCCGCAATAATACTCTGCGATTCGGCGGAGCGGGTACTCAGAAAATCGAGAGTCAGCTCTCTGAGCTTTTGCCGCAAGCGAGAGTTTTAAGGCTTGACGCCGATTCAACAATGCGAAAATCCGCCCACGAGAGGTACTTAAGCGCTTTTCAAAACGGCGATTACGATATCCTTATAGGAACTCAAATGGTAGCAAAGGGACTCAATTTTCCCAAGGTTACTCTGGTCGGAGTTCTTAATCCCGACGCTATGCTCTACGCTGACGATTACAGAAGCTACGAAAGAGCTTTCTCGCTTTTGACTCAGGTAGTAGGTAGAAGCGGCAGAGGCGACAAAAAGGGAATAGCTTTAATCCAGACCTTTACGCCAGAGAACAACGTTATCTCAATGGCGGCGGCTCAGGATTACGAAAAATTCTACAACAGCGAGATTCTTGTCAGAAAGGCTATGCTTTATCCTCCCTTCGCCGATATCTGTATGGCTGGTTTTGTGTCGGAAAGTCACGCGGGAGTAATAAAAGCCTCCAACAGTTTTATGAATATGCTCGTAAAAAGAGCGAAGGAAAGCTTTTCTCAGCTTCCCTTAAGAATTCTCGGGCCGTCGCCCGCGTATATAGCGAAGGTCAGCGGAAAATACAGATATAAGATTATTATAAAATGCAGAAACTCAAAGACCTTCCGAGCGTTGCTTTCGGAAACACTGACTGAGTTTAATTCCGCAAAAGAAAATAAAAACACAACCGTATATGTAGATATAAACGCTTTATCATTTTAAAGGGGTTTAGATTTTAGAATGAAGAAATCCACGCTTATTTTAATAGCGGTTTTAATCGTCGGAATTGTAGTGGTTCTGTCGTTCCAGCCGCTGAAACAGGTTTCTGAGAATAAAAAAGCTCAACCTGTTATTAATATTTTCAATAACGCTGAGGAGAAGGAAACAGAAGCTCCCACTCAGCCGCCTACAACCGCTCCCGCTCCCATAAAAGAGGCGAGGTCGAGCGAGCTTTCTAATGGTAACTATAAGTCGCTTGTGAACAGCTACGACGCCTATGTCAGCGGTTACGGCTTTTCGGGCGAGGTGCTTGTTACGGAGCATAATAAGGTTATCTATAAAAACGGCGCGAATTACGCCGACAAAAAGAAAAAGATTAAAAATAACGAGCATACTATTTTCAGAGTTGCCTCAATAACAAAACAGTTCACCGCGGCGGCTATACTGATTCTTCAGGAGAAGGGAAAGCTCTCGGTAAGGGACAAGATAAGTAAGTATTTCCCAAGTTACAAATACGCTTCCAAAATAACGATAGACGATTTGCTCAGAATGCGGTCGGGAATCCCCGATTATATGAATTTTTATTCCAACTGCGCTATGATTTTCCCCGATAAGTCGCATCCCGAAAAGAACAGCTCCAAGCAAAACCGCAAAATAATTGAGAAATCGTTTATGACAGACCCGCTTCTCTTTACTCCTGGCGCGACGTATAAATACTCAAACAGCGGATATATGCTTCTCGGCGAGATTATCGAGAAAGTAAGCGGAACTACCTACGAGAACTTTGTACAAAAGAAGATTTTCGATAAGCTCAATATGACTTCCTCGGGTTTTATAGAGAATTTAGACGGCTCCCGCGACGACGTCGCCAAGCCTTATAATTACCATAAAGGCAATCTCGACGTATTTAAAATAAAAGGCGCGGCTTTTGCCTGCGGAAATATGTATTCCACCGCCTATGATTTAACTAAATGGGCGGACGGTTTAAGACATAACAAAATTATGTCCGAGAAATCGTTCAGAATGATGATAAGCGATCCCTCCCGTGTGGGTTACGGCTACGGCTTATTCCTTTTGGACAAAGGTCATATAGCTTTCCATACAGGATATCTTTCGCCCTACAGCGCGATGCTTATAATGTCGTTTGGAAGCACTGAATACACATGCGTCGCGATAAGCAACTACAATTATTACGCGACGGAAAATATGGGTAAAGCGTTCAGAGCGCAATACGCGAGTTATTTTTAATAAAAAGGTGATATTATGGCACTAAGAGAAATTGTTGAAAAAGGCGACGACGTACTGAATAAAAAATGCAGAGAGGTCGTAAAATTTGACGACCGACTCGCTATGCTTATTGACGATATGACAGACACGCTTCATGATTCGGGCGGGGTAGGCTTAGCGGCTCCGCAGGTTGGAATGTTAAGGCGCGTTGTTGTAATAGAGGTTGACCCCGAGCAGGGCGTGATTGAGCTTGTGAATCCCGAGATTATAGAAACCTCGGGCAGGCAGGTCGGACTTGAGGGCTGTCTGAGCTTACCCGGTAAGTGGGGAATAGCCTCCAGACCGTACAGGGTAACAGTAAAGGCTCAAAACCGAAACGGCGAGGAGTTTACCGTTTCTGGCGAGGGACTTCTGGCGAGAGCTTTCTGCCATGAGCTCGACCACCTCGACGGAATTCTCTACGACACGAAGGTCGAGAGAATGCTGTTCCCCGAGGAAATTGAAAAACTAAACGCGGGTGAACTCGATTTATCCGACGAGATATATACGGAAGAATAACGCTATGAATATTATTTTTATGGGCACGCCTGATTTTGCAGTGCCTACACTCGAAAAACTTGTAAAAAGCGGGCATAATATACTCGAGGTAATAACTCAGCCCGACAAGCCCGTTGGCAGAAAACAGATTCTTACGCCCCCGGACGTAAAGGTGTGCGCCGAAAAATACGGCTTAAAGGTATCACAGCCCGAAACGCTTAAGAATGATTATTCTTTTAACGAAATAAAAGCTCTCAATCCGGACGTAATCGTCGTTGTAGCGTACGGAAAAATTTTGCCTAAAAATATTCTGGAAATTCCTAGATTTGGCTGTGTAAACGTGCACGGCTCGCTTTTGCCGAAATATCGTGGAGCCGCGCCGATTCAGCAGGCGGTTTTAAACGGCGATAAGGTAACTGGCGTTACAACAATGTATATGGGTGAGGGGCTCGACACGGGCGATATCCTTCTTACAAGCGAAACGGAGATAGGAGAAAACGAAACCTCCGCCGAGCTGTTCGACAGACTCGCTGTACTTGGCGCCGATTTGCTGATAGAAACACTCGAAAAGCTTGAAAAGGGAGATATTACTCCTGTTAAGCAGGACGAAAGCAAGGCGAGCTATACCGCTAAAATAAATAAAAGTATGTGTCCGATAGACTGGAACAAAACGAATAAAGAAATCCATAATCAGGTCAGAGGCTTACAGACCTGGCCCGTAGCCGTAACAAAGCTTATGGACAAGGACTTGAAAATCCATTCAACCTTGCTCTGCGACAAGAGCGGAAACGCGGGAGAGATAATTTCCCTAAACCCGCTGACGGTAGCCTGCAAAGAGGGCTCTTTGATAATAAAAGAGCTTCAGCTCAGCGGTAAAAAACGTATGGATTCCAAAACCTTTATGCTTGGACACACGCTGAAAAAAGGAGATAAACTCGGATAATGGGATATTTTAGTTATTTAATGTACTACAACTGGAGCTATATTGTTTTTATGCTCCCCTGTATAATATTCACTCTCGCGGTTCAGGCTTATATGAACTCAACCTTCAGGAAGTATTCCTCAATACGTAACTCGCGTAATCTTACGGGAGCTCAGGCTGCCGAACGCGTACTTATGCAAAACGGTGTTACGGGCGTTCGTATCGAGCAGGTAAGGGGAGATTTTACCGACCATTTCGACCCGAGAACGAATGTAATAAGGCTTTCCGAGCCTGTGTATAATTCCGCGTCTATAGCGGCGGTTGGAGTAGCCTGCCATGAGGCGGGACACGCCGTACAGCACGCTCAGGGCTATGTGCCCAATAAAATCAGAAGTCTTATTCTTCCTGCCGCTAATATCGGCAGTAAATTGAGCTGGATATTTATAATTCTCGGACTTATTACCTCGGCGTTGCAGCCGCTTCTGTATGTGGGAATTATCCTGTTTTCGCTCGCTGTGCTGTTCACAATAGCTACCTTGCCTGTAGAGTTTAACGCCTCGTCCAGAGCGCTGAGATGTATAAGGGAAACGGGTATGCTTTCCGACGGTGAGTACACGGGAGCGAAACGTACCCTGCAGGCGGCGGCATTGACATATGTTGCCTCGGCGGCAACGGCTGTGGCTCAGCTTTTAAGGCTTTTGCTTATAGCAAACAGCAGAAGAAGATAATATGATTAATATAAGAAATCTCGCGTTCAAGGTGCTTATGTCCGTCGAAAATGACGGCGCGTATTCATCAATCGCGTTAAATAATTCTATAAAAGAAAATAAACTCAGCTCTCTCGACGCTTCGTTTTTATCGTCGCTTGTTTACGGCGTGTTGGAGCGGAAGCTGCTTTTAGATTATATTATTAAGCATTATTCTAAAATTCCTTTAAGGAAAATAGAGTTCGAAACTAAAACTATTTTGAGACTTGGTGTGTTTCAGCTTTTGTTTATGGATAAGGTGCCCGAAAGCGCCGCTGTGAACGAGAGCGTAAAGCTGGCTAAAAAACACAAGCTGCAAAAAAGCGCGGGCTTTATTAACGCGGTTCTTAGAAATATTACCAGAGCTGAGGTGAAGTACACGCTTCCCGACAGAAAAAAGGACGAGATTTATTATCTGAGCGTGAAATACTCCTGCCCTCGGGATATAGTAAGACTCTGGGTTAAGTCCTACGGCATAGATATTACCGAGAGAATTCTTATCTCGTTGTCGGGCCGTCCTAATCTCACGGCGAGAGTAAATACCCTTAAAACGACGGCGGACGAGCTTATAAGCGAGCTTAATGCGGAGGGCGTTGAGGCGGAAAAATCACCTCTAGAGGAAAACGCCGTAACTCTCAAAAATACGGGCTCTATTGAGGGCTTAAAGTCTTATAAGGACGGAAAGCTTTATATTCAGGATTTATCCTCCCAGCTTTGCGTAAAGGCTCTGAACCCTCAGCCTCGTGACATTCTTATTGACGTTTGCTCAGCCCCGGGAGGAAAAAGCTTTACATCCGCGCAGTATATGAAAAACCGTGGAAAAATCTACGCCTTTGATATTTATGACCATAAATTGAAGCTTATAGAAAACACCGCGAAACGTCTCGATATCGACATAATTTTTACCGATATCCGTAACGCCCAAAGCGACAGACGCGAGCTGCCGCTTGGGGATAAGGTACTCTGCGACGTGCCCTGTTCGGGACTCGGTATTATTAACCGTAAGCCCGAAATCAGGTATAAGGAGGATTTATTGAATCCCGAGCTTCCAAAGCTCCAGTATGAAATCCTCTGCAACAGTTGTAAGTATGTCGCCGCGGGAGGTGTGCTTGTTTATTCCACCTGCACTTTAAACCCCGAGGAAAATAACAAAAATGCCGAAAGGTTTTTATCGGAGCACAAAGATTTTGAGCCTTATAAGATAGATATCGGCATAAAAAGTGTTGTTAAAGAAAGTGAAAACACATTGACGCTTATACCGGGCGTACATCCGACGGACGGATTTTTCATCTCAGCTTTTCGGAGGATTAAGTTATGATTGATATTAAATCTCTCTATCCCGATGAGCTTGAAAAGCTTATAATCGACAACGGCTTTCCTAAATTCAGAGCTAAACAAATAGAGGGCTGGCTAAAAAAGGGTGTAAATACTTTTTCCGAAATGAAAAACCTGCCTAAAAACCTTATAGATTTTCTTGAGGGAAGTAGTTACATTTCTGTTGCAAATATTGAAAAAAAGCTCGTATCACGCTATGATAAAACAGTAAAATATCTTTTTCGCCTGAATGACGGCGAATTTGTGGAAACTGTAGTGATGAATTATCATCACGGTCACTCGATTTGCGTTTCAACACAGGTCGGCTGTAAAATGGGCTGTACCTTCTGCGCAACGGGAAAAAGCGGATTTTCGCGAAGTCTTACCGCTTCCGAAATCCTCTCCCAGATTGAATCCGCCCAAAAGGATTTAGGCGTAAGAATCAGCAATATAGTGCTAATGGGAATGGGCGAGCCACTCGACAATTTCGATAACGTTATCCGCTTTTTAAAGCTTGTGTCGAGTGAGAGCGGGCTCAATATAGGTATGCGTCATATTACGCTTTCAACCTGCGGAATTGTCCCGAAAATCTATGAGCTTGCGGAATATAGATTCGGTTTGACGCTTTCTGTTTCGCTTCACGCTCCCGACAATGAAACGAGAAGCAAAACGATGCCCGTAAATAAAGTCTATCCCATAGAAACGCTTATTAAGGCGTGCCGTGATTATTTCGATAAAACAGGGCGCAGAGTAAGCTTTGAGTACGCTATGATAGACGGCGTAAACGACAGCGAC
>CADBSD010000036.1 GCA_902797225.1 uncultured Ruminococcus sp.
ATTATAGCACCTTTTTTAACGAAAGCAAAGTCTATTTTAATAATATAGCACAAGTGCGGCTCCGAATTAACGGTAACCGCGCTTGTGTGTTTGATTGTGTCGCAGCAAAGAAGCCTCGTATTTTGTGTAGCAACAGCGAGCTTGTATAAAGCGGTTGTATGTTTACTTAGAAAAAACTAAATTAAAATAATACCAAAAAGCAATACAAAAACGCCGACGGGATAAAACCTCGTCGGCGTTTAATATTAAAAAATATTACTTTTGTTCTTCTATCAATTCTTCTTCCATTTTTTCGGCTTCTTCTATTTTGTCCTTCGTCATATACGAGAACGGACCTGTCAGCGCGATTACGCCGTAGTAGTTGATAACTCTCCAGATAAGAGCCGCGCTCTTTAAGGTTCCGTCTATAAAGAACGTGCTGAAGAACGCCGTAAAGCCGAGCTCAGCCGCTCCCGAAGCGCCCGGAATAGGTATCATACCGCTCATCAGGTTTACGAACGCCTGAGAGGATATAAGCTGGAACGGCGTAGCGTGGGTAAATCCGAACGAACGGAAGATAAAGTACGGAACTAAGAACATAGCGATAAACTGGAAAATTGTGAGGATAAAGCTTACAATCAAAAGCTTAGGCTTTTTGTAGATGTCCTTGTTGCTTGTGTGGAAGTTGTCGAGCTGTTTGTCGATACCGTCGATTTTTTCTTCAACGTTCTTTATGATTTTAATCTTGTTAAGAATTTTAGCGAAGAACATAATAAGCTTTCTGGAAAGATTGGGCGAAAAGCTGAACAAAAGCACCATTCCCGTAACCGAAAGCTGGGAAACAAACCCGAACGCCAGAAGCACAAGGATATAGCTAATGTTTTTGTTAGCCATAATAAACGGTATATTCGCCAGCACCGCTACAATGCTGATTAAGGTCAGAACAACCTGATATACCATAAATTTCTGCATAAGCCTCGAGGTAGCGTAGCCTATACCGATATGCATTTTGGAGTGGAGAAGATAAACCTGCATCGGCTGGCCGCCTGTTGACGACGGAGTTATCGCGCTCCAGAAAAGCCCCATAAACGCGACCCGCACCGCGTCTATAAATCGGAACTGCTTATGCCCATCCTTTATGAACAGGTAAACTACGAGCGACTCGATAAACATATACATAAGCTGAGAGCCTATCGCGGCTAATATCCAGTACCAGATTACCTCGGTATCGGAATGGATAAGGTCGTTGAGTCCGTCCTTGCTGAAAAAGAAGTATAAAATTATTCCGGCGCATAGCCCAATTACAAGCACATTGAAAATGTACTTAGGTTTTAAAAAAGAATTTTTCATACTGCCTCTTTTAAATGTCTGATATTACACCCATAAAAATCGGAATATTACTTTCGTTGTCGATTATCGCGAACAAAAACGGCTTATTAAGCTTTACCTCTCTGTCCGCCTTTTTCTTTGAGGATTTTAAAGAAGGCTTCGCGGCTGTGCCGATACCGTTCTTTGTAAGCTTTAGCTTAAAGCTCTGGATTATATCGGAAACCTTGGTTTTCTCGTTGAACGAGAGTCCCGTGTAGCTTCCTGTCTTTCTTAAAAAGCTGAATTCCTTTTGGTCGGTGAAGTTGATTTCAGCCTTGCTCTCGAATCTCGGGATATAAGCCTTGCAGGTTTTGAACACGCTTAAGGAGCTTACTGTCTTTAAAAAGCTTTCGGAGTCCATTTTTCGCGCCAGTTTCTTTACGCTGATATCCTTCGGGACGAGCGCGACAAATCTTGAGGGAGTGTTCTTGAGGTCCTTGACAAAGCCCTCGCAGTTTTCGCCTTCGAGATAGTATTCCGTGGAGGCGTAAAACTCGGCGCTTGTCGTTTTGTTTTTGCCGACAAAGCTGTCGTTTGTTATTTCGGTAAAGCCGTCGAGCCATTTGTCGTTCATATACGCGCTGTTTAAAAGCAGGATTCCCGCGTTTTTGTCGGGCTTTTTTGAATAGGACGCGCCTGTCTTTTCGGAGATGTAAGCGTTTACCTTTTCTGTGAAATCCTTCTGCGAAAAATCCAGCCTGAAAATGTCCTGATTATAAAAATCCGCGTTTTTAAGCAGGAAATTCTGACTGACGGTAATTTTCTTATTAAAGAAAACGTCGCCGTTTATGTCGATATATTGTTTTTTGTCGAAGTTGCTGAGCTTTTCCAGACGGCTGAAAAAATATCCGCCGCATTCGTTTTGTTCGTCTATCGTGATGTTTTTACCCGTAATATCTTTGATTTTGCCCAACGTGTCCTGTGAAGCGGCGTTTTGCAACAGCGTAAGCTGATAATATAGCGCCATAGGCGAATAGAGCGCCGTGTCGTTTTCCTTAAGCAAAGAGGAGAGAGTTTTCACGGAGAAATTTATAGCCGCCTCCTTATAGCTTGTGTAGGAGGTCGGTGGAGAGGTGCTGCCCTTTTTAAAGCTGTAGGTTTTACTGTCGTCGGCTTTTACGTCCGCGGTCAAATCCTCGCCGACGGTATTCCCCGTACAGGAGCAGAAAGCCGAAACCGCGATAATCAGAGCGAGAGCCATAGTTAATATTTTCTTCATTTTTTATTCTCCGTCAAAGAGTAAGCCAACTCGCAGATTTTCTTCGAGGAGCTTCCGTCGTATGCCTTACGGCATCTTTCGCTCATAACGCTCAGTCTGCGCGGTTCGTTCAGAAGCTTCTGAATTGTACTACCCGCGTTGTCGCTTAAAAGAACAGCTACGCCGATTTCGCTTAAGAACTTGGCGTTGTCAGCCTCCTGCCCGGGATAAGCGCTGTAAATCGCCATAGGAAGTCCGCAGGTCAGGCTTTCGCTGACCGTAAGTCCGCCTGGCTTGGTAATAATGAGGTCTGAACAGTGCATATAATCTTCTACATTGTCTACATACATCAAAAGATGTGTGTTGGAGTTGATTTTTGTTCTGAATTTGTTGAAAAGATGAGGGTTGTTGCCCGTTATTACAATAAACTGGCAGTCCTTAGCGGAATTCGCGATATCCTTGTATACCGAGAGAACCTCGTTAACTCCGAAGCTTCCCGCCATAAAAAGAACGGTTTTGGAGTCGGGCTTGAGTCTGAGCTTTGTTCTGAGCTCTGATTTATCGGTTTTTGTTAAAAATTTCTGGAAAACAGGAATACCGAAAGCGTGAACCTTTCTGGGACTGATGTTATATCTGGTCTGGAAATCGTCCACCATTTTCTGACTGCTTACTATGTAATGGTCTATTCCGTCCGCGATATATGTGTAGTGAGAAGCGTAGTCGGTAATAAGCGCGATAACGGGAACCTTGATTTTGCCCTTGTTCTTGAGGTCGCCTAGCATAGTCGCCGTAAAGGCGTGGCAGGAAACAATAACATCAGGCTTGAACATTTCAATCACGCCTACCAGACGTCGGCTTTTAAACTTGTTAACGGAGTTGCACAGGTTATTGAGGGCTGATTCACGGTCTGAGTTACGGTAAATATTGCCGTAAAACTTCGGCATTTTCTTAGCCATTACGGTGTATCCGCCGCATATGAAATTGTTGTAAAGCTTACCCGCGAGCTCCAGCCCGTCAACAATCTTTACGATGTTTTCGGGCGAGTCGGACTCAATGTATTCCTTGAGCGCGGTAGCCGCTCTTTTGTGACCTCCGCCTGTTGAAGCGGAAAAAATCAGAACCTTCATCTGTAACTCCTGTTTTAGTAAAAATCAAATGTGTAAATAGACATAAATACACATATAATCATTATATACAATTTTTAGTAAAAATTCAATATATATAAATATATTAGTTGATTTATTGAGTATTTTATTTTTATAAAACAATTATTAAGTAAAAATTAACAAACTTATATTTTTTTCGACTTTTTTCTTTATTTTTTTCGGAAAATGGTATAGAATGTATAGTGAATAGATAGGTGAAAAGAAAGGGGGAGTTTGGCTCTGTGAGTTATTCACGATATAATACGGACAGTTTTTCAAGGACAAGAAGAACGTCCGCTTCTCAGCGTTCAAAAACACGCCGCGCCCCCGACAAAAGAACCCCGAAATCAACGGTACGGAGAAAGCCCTCAAAACAAAAGCATAGTTCTGCTTTGACGCTTGTTGTAATACTCCTTATCGCGGGACTTGTTTTTCTTATCGGAGTTGTAAGCTTTAATTTCTACCGAGAGTACAGAAAAGGACTTCCCTTTACATATTCCGACGGTGTAAACGTATCGGGAATAGATATCGCGGGCAAATCCGAGAAAGAAGCCGAAGCGATTCTTAAGGAGCGGGCTCTGGACGCCGTAAAGGACGTAACAATAAAAATCAGAGTCAACGGGAAGGAAACCGTATATACAAAAGCAGATTTTAAATATTCTTATGATTTTGAAACGCCGCTTAAAGAAGCTAAGACCTACAGTATGAAGGAGCAGGGAATCTATCCCACGGAAAAAGGCGAAACCGCTCCTTCAACTCAGTTCAGCGAAGGCGCGAATAATTTTACGCTGAATTATAAGATTAAAAAATCCTCGATAAACGCTCAGCTTAAAAAGCTCTCCAAGCCTGTGGACAAAGAGCCGAAAAACGCCCGAGTAAGCAAGTTTCATCCGTTTGAGTCGGTGAGGTTTGAGTATCAGCAGGGCGTCGACGGCTGCAAGCTCGACAGCAAAACGATTTCAAACAGAATAATAAAGCTCTTTTCAGCTTCCTCGAACGAAACAGAGCTGAATATGGACGCTAAAATCAATAAAATAGCTCCGTCGATTACGGTTGACGATTTAAAGAAAAATATAGTGGGACTTTCCACGGCTTCTACCGTTTCTCAGAATACAGAGGAAGGAACACACAATATGAAGGTCGCTATGAAAGCCTGCAACGGCTCGGTTATCGAGCCCGGGGCAACCTGGTCGTTCAACGGCAGAACAGGCGACTCCAACCTCGAGTCCAACGGCTACAAAAAAGCCGCGGTTATCTCCCAGAAGAAAATCGAACAGGGAACGGGCGGCGGAATCTGCCAGGCGAGCACGATTATTTTTGAGGCGGGACTTTTCTCGAATATGGAAATCGTGGAACGCCACAACCACTACTGGGCTTCAACCTACGCCTACGCCGGTGAGGACGCGACAATCGACTACCCCGACCTCGACCTCAGAATGCGCAACAAAACAAAATACCAGATGTTTATGGAATGCCGCGTTGAGGACGGAAACAGACTGAGAGTTAATATATGGGGATATCAGGATCCCGCTTACGATAATATCCGAATTCATTCCGAGAACTACGAGATTAACGATAAGGATTACCACACAAGATTGTTCCGCGAGCTTTTCAAGAACGGCGAGATTATCAAAAACGAAACAATCTGCGACTCAACCTATAATATCAAGTATTCGGTAAAGGTTGCCGACGCGGAAACGTTCAGAACCAAGGTTGACGGAACCGTTCAGTATGAGGACGCCGACTATACGCCTATGGAAGTAGTCGATAACAGAACCTCGAGCGCGGAAAGTGACGAAAGCGAAGATGACGAGGACGACGAGAGCTCTGACGACGGCTCAGACGAGGAAGAAGCGGACAGCGAGAACGAATAAAGGAGAAAGCTATGAACGAAGTTTTAAAAGCTATGAAAGAGCGCAGGAGTATACGTAAATTTAAAAGCGATATGCCCCCTAAAGAAGCGCTTGAGAAAATAATAGAGGCGGGACTTTACGCCGCGAGCGGAAAAGGAAAGCAGTCGGCGATTATCGTGGCTGTTACAAATAAAGAAGCGCGCGACAAAATCGCGAAGCTGAATTGTAAAATCGGCGGCTGGGACGAAAGCTTCGACCCGTTCTACGGAGCTCCCGCTATGCTTATCGCGCTCGGCGATAAAAACTGGCGCACGAGCATTTACGACGGCAGTCTTGTAATGGGAAATATGATGCTCGCCGCTCACTCGCTGGGACTCGGAAGCATTTGGATTCACCGCGCCAAGGAGGAATTTGAAACCGACGAGTACAAGGAACTGTTAAAATCCCTGGGCGTTGAGGGTGAATGGGAAGGAATCGGACACTGCGCCGTAGGCTACGCCGATTGCGAGCTGCCCGCGCCTCCCGAAAGAAAAGACGGACGTGTTTTCTGGATAGAGTAATATAAAATCCGATTTAAACTAAGAAATAGATTTACAGGCTTCTCTTACGGGAAGCCTTTTCTTTTTATATCGCTCGCTCAATTGCGCGCGCTTTCTTGTATAAAACCGCGTTTTTTAAAAATACTAATTCTGAAAGGACGGTTATATGAAACGGCTGGGAAGATATACTATTGAATTTGATGAAAACATCGCGGTAACAGGCTACGGCTCGACGGCGTGCAAAAAGGAAGCAGAGGGGCCGCTGGGCGGAAATTTTGACAAAATTATTTACGATTACTATGCTTCTATGAAAACCTACGAGCAGGCTGAAAGCGTGTTTCAGCAGGAGGCGTTTGAGTTCGCGCTTAAACGGAGCGGCAAAAAGGCTCAGGACATAGACATTATCTTTGCGGGCGATTTGCTCAACCAGTGTATAAGCTCCAGTTACGGGCTGAAAGTGTTCGGTATTCCGTATTTTGGTATTTACGGAGCGTGTTCCACAATGGCTGAGGGGCTGATTTTATCCGCGATATCGTTGTCCTCGGGAGCAAGCCGCTGTTCGGCGTGCGCCACATCCTCACATTTCTGCTCGGCGGAGCGGCAATACCGCTTCCCGCTTGATTACGGCGGACAGCGCACGCCGACCTCCCAGTGGACGGTGACGGGAAGCGGAAGCTGTATTCTCGAAAAAGCGAACGGAAAAATCAAGCTGTCCAGAGCACTTGCAGGAAGAATTGTAGATTATAATATTTTCGACCTCAACAATATGGGTGCCGCTATGGCACCTGCCGCGGCGGATACCATATCCAGGTTTTTAGCCGATACAAAAACCTCTCCCGAGGAGTATGATTTGATTTTGACGGGCGATTTGGGAGAGGTCGGCTCGAAATGCCTGTACGATATCCTGGAAAAAGAGGGCATAGATATAAAAAGCGTCCATAACGACTGCGGGCTGATGATATTTGACCGAAAAAAGCAGGATGTCCACGCCGGAGGCTCAGGAGCGGGATGCTGCGCGTCGGTTTTGTGCTCAACAATTTTACCCAAGATACAGGAGGGGTATTATAAAAATGTATTATTTATAGCGACAGGCGCGCTGATGAGTCCGACTTCATCCCAGCAGGGAGGCGCGATTCCCGCCATAGCTCATCTTGTAAATATAATTGCATAAAGAAAACGTCCAAACCGCTTGCTTTGGACGTTTTGTTCTGTGTGAAGATAGTGAAGCTGTTTAAAAAACTTGTAAAAAAATAAAAATTTTTTTAAAAAAGGGTTGACAAACCTAAAAGTGTATGTTATATTATAGGCACAACAGGTTAATCAACCAAGTAATTAACTAAACAAACACTAAAATATTTAATTCAAAGAGAGGTAATAAAAATGAAAAACATTAAGGCAAGAATCGCGGCGGCAACAGTTTCAACAATGATGATAGCGGCAACATTTCTTACAATGTCGGCTTTATCGGCAAGCGCTAAGACCGAGGTAGTAAACGGCGACGGAGAGGCAACTCAGAGCATTGTTAACGTAGTAAATAACGAGGCTCGCCCCGTAGCGGAAAAGACAACAAAGACAAACGCGCTCGCTAAGGCTTATTACTTCAAGGCTTTGGGCAAGACCTCTAAAGGCTACGACTGGACATACAAGACAGATAAGGACAATATCAACGTAAAGTGCAAATACGACTTCAAGGCTCACAAGTACACCTTCAAGCTCACAGGAAAGGCGAAGGGTAAGACAAACTTCACCCTTGTGTACAAGACAGACGACAAAACCTGGAAGAAGGTTCCTATGAAGCTCACGGTAGACGCTCAGAAGAACATTATCAGAACAGCTTAATAATGAAAAACCTCCCTTCAGGGAGGTTTATTGTTTGTATTTTTCTTTATATGCTTTCGGGTTTATTTTGTATTTTGTTTTAAAAGCGCGTGTGAAATAAGAGAGATTATTAAAGCCTACGAGAAAAGCGACGTCGGAAACACGGCTGTCGCTGTTTCTCAGCATTTGAGCGGCGCGTTCAAGCCGATAGTCCTTTAAATACCGTGTAAAAGACGATCCTGTTAATTGCCTGAAAAGTTTGGAAAAATAACTCTCGGAAAAGTTGCTGACCTTCGCGATTTGGGCTATAGTGATATTCTCATGGTAGTTTGTTTCCAGATAAATCAAGGACTTTTTAATTTTTCGATTTACCTCATTCGCGTTTTTTTCATCGCCTTGCGCTTTTTTACAATGGTTCTTTATAATATGCATTATCTCCAACAAGCGGGCTTTAATTAAAAGCTCGTTTTTATTTCCGTCAGGCCAGTTTATATCCGTCAGATTATTAATAAGAGGTTCAAGCTCGCTTTTTATCGGGTTTGAATCGTCCAAATATTCAGGCATAATAAACTTTCGCTCGTAAATCGGGTCGAGATATTTCTTTTTGCATATGGCTTCTTCTCCTCCGGACAGCATTGAGAATCTGAACAGAATATTAAAATATACCGCAGGCTCGTCGTTGTGCTGGCGGATAGAGTGAATTGATTCGGGAGCGATTAAAGCAATTTCATTTTTGTGAACCGTGTATTCATTATTTTGGATTGTAATATTTATATTGCCCTCAATAACGTAAATAATTTCCATTTCCTCGTGCCAATGCAGAGGGAAGCCCTTCATATCCTTCGGGAGAACGGAATGGTATACTATAAACGGAAAACTGGGTTTTCCGTGCATTTTGGTTTCAAGATAAGCTTCCATAACGAACAACCACCGCCTAAAACTGTTTTGTGTTAAAAATAAAGTAGAATAATGCTTGTATTATATACTAAAAAATCATATAATGCAAATAGAATTAGTGCGAAAAAACAGTTTGGCTAATGATTTTTGAAATACAAGGAGGAAAAACAATGAAAAAAACAATAGCTGTTTTACTATCGGTTTTAATGGTTTTCTCTGCGGGTGTTACGGCGGGCGCCAAGGACGAGCCTGTGATTTCGTATAAGCTTAAGGAAGCGCTCTATGTTCACGCGGTGGCGGAGTCAGCGGACTCTCAGGCGTGGAGCGCGTGGCAGAGCGTTCACGACGAAAAATATAACGAAATCAATTCAAGCGAAAAATACTTCTTCCTGCCTAGCTCGGCGGACAGCGCGAAGGTAGACGTTTACAACGCTTTTTCGGATAAAGCGAGCGTAAACGGTACGGAAATCGCCGCGGGAGAAACCGCGTCTGTAAGCTACGAGGAAAACAAGACCTATGACGTAACCGCGGCGGGTAAAAGCTTTAAGCTCCGCTTTATAAAATCGAACGCGGAAGCGGCGATTTACGTCAACAATACCAACGCCGACAAGAACGGCGCGGAACTTTTCAGTTATCTCAGCGGAGATAAAAGTCTTTCAGCCAAGGCCGAGGGCGCGATTGTAACACCCGACGGCAAGATAGACAATACCGCGATAAAGAAGATAAAGGGCAGAGGTAACACTACCTGGGACAAAGCGAAAAAGCCCTTTAATATCACATACGATAAAAAGGTAAGTATCGCGGGAATGAAAGAGAGCAAAAAATACTCTCTGCTCGCTAATTACCAGGACGACTCGCTTTCGAGAAACCGTTTTCTCTATGACCTTTCCGACGCCGTTGGAATGCCGTACGCGTCCGATTCCCGCTATGTTGATTTTTATATCAACGGTTATTACTGGGGATCTTATCAGTTAGCCGAAAAAATCGAAGCGGGTAAAAACGCGCTCGTGTCCGATTTCGAGGAGGACGACTATCTTAACAAGGACGGCACCGTAAAAGAGGATTTCCCGTTTTTGTGCGAGGTTGACGCGGGAGCGACAGACGGAGAGGATTACTATGTAAGGCTTTCGGGTGGTTTAAAAATAACGATAAAAGCTCCCGAGCTTGAAGCAGGCGACGCGGGTTACGAAGAAGTTAAAAGCTATGTTAAGTCCCGTTTCGACTCATTCTATAACGCCACGAAAAATAAAACCGCAGACCTTTCTCCTTACGCTGACGTAGACTCAGTCGCGAAAATATATCTGATTAACGAGTTGGGCAAAAACTGGGACGCGGGAATCTCAAGCCTGTACTTTACATATAAGCAGGACGAAAAGGATAAAAAGTATAAATTCTTCGCTTCTCCCGTATGGGATTATGACAATTCTCTCGGCAACGCTACAGGTATTGAGTCCGAGCTCAGAAGCATAAATGTAAAGGATTACGAGGAGTATACAGGCGGCTGGTGTAAATATAAAGGCAAAGGCGGTTCAAAAACTTCGTCAAATATTATGAACCGAATTGCTTCAAGCACGACTGTTTTGAACAGAGCAAAAGAAATCTGGAAGGAAAAATTTATTCCCGCTGTTAAGCACTTCACGAGTCGGAGAGTTAATCCCGAGATAAACAAGGAATTTTTTACAGCCGATAAATATTACTCGCTGGTTGAAAAATCCGCCGAAATGAACTATAAAAGCGGCTGGCTGTTAAATACGGGCAAATGGATTGCCGACCATTCTTCTCTAAATAAAGCGACTTTTGACGAAAACAACAATATATACAGCGTGGATAAGAACGCGACTTCATATCCGCAGACCTTTAAAGGTATGTACGATTACTGCCGCGACTGGCTCATAAGCCGCGCCGCGTGGATGTCCAAGGATATGGCTGACAAGACCGTAACAGAGAGGACTGTAGATAACTCCGATACTACCTCCGAAAAAAAGCCCGCTCTTTCCTTAAACAGCGTTTCGCTTAAAGCGGGAAATACAAAAACCGTTAAGGTTGTAAACGGTTCGGCAAAAAGCTGGTCAAGCTCAAAGACCTCGACAGTTTCGGTTAAAAACGGAAAGCTTACCGCGCTTAAGAAGGGCTCGGCTGAAATCACCGCCGTGCTTGAAGACGGCGAGAAATTAAGCTGTAAGGTAAAGGTCACAACCTCGCCTAAGCTCTCAAAAAAGAGTATTACGGTCAAAGCGAAAAAGACAAAGAGCGTAAAGCTTATCGGTAAGGCAGCTTCGGTTAACAACAAGTACAAGAACACAAAATACGCGAAGATAATCTCAAAGAAATCCGCGAAAACGATTAAAATAAAGGGCGTTAAAAAAGGTAAAACAACTCTTAAGATTACCGTAAACGGCGTTAAGCTTACGCTGAAGGTCAAAGTAGTATAATAGCAGTATAAAGGGGCTGATTATCAGCTCCTTTTTCTTTTTCGGGCACAATTAACTCGAACGCCTGAAAGGAAAGATGAAAGAAAACCAGATAATGAGAATTATAAATAATTACCCGCGGTAAATGTACATTTCCCTAAAAAAATCTGTAAATTAATAATATTAATGTAGCAAATTAACTGTGTGACGAAACATATACAAAAAACGAGCTCGAAATTTGGTGGTTTTTTCATTAAATTTCTTTTAGATAATTCTAAAAAAGAAATAAAATGGACGAGCCCTTTGATATAATTGCGTTGAATAATATGGGTTTTTCTCCGCTTACTAAAAACGACCCGATTTTAGGAGGGAAAGATTGTGAGAAATCTTTTACAAAAAGGCAGCTTCCTTAAAACTAAAGTTCTTCCTTTGTTCTTAGTTTTATTGTTAGTTGCGGCGACGGTTTCCGTTATGTTCTCGGTTTCAACGGTTGATACCGAGGCGGCAGGCGAAAGAGAAGTGCCTATCGGAAAACTCGCGAATTCACAGGCAGCGGATGCCTTCTGGGTAGACGCGACATATTTTGATTATCTTTCAGATACGGAGTTAAACGACGGCTGGCTCAGCCCCAATCAGGCTGGTACAGGCTACATAGGCTCTGACGACGACTGGTATCCTTTTAAACAGTTTAACCAAAAAATAAGCGCGGCTTCCGCAGCTTTGGCTCATCCGCTTTATTTTGGTAACTTCTGCGATAACCACGACGCGTATCCCTTTGATCTTAACGAAGGCGCAATTACAGGAAGAAGAACTCATAACGGTAATATCACAAAAAATGATAAGACCGGAATGAATCTCGACTATCTCGCTCAGGGTTTATCTAATTTCAAGTATCTTGAAAATGATTCCAACGCTTTAGCGGATTATCACACAGCCGTACAGGGTATCGCCGACGGTTCGCTTGACAACGGCGACATTAAGTACAACGGCGGCTCAAAGATGCTTTATTTCGATAAGGCTCAGCTCGGCAACAGCGCTAAGGTATTCACATCTTCGTTCCCCTTCCGTTCAAAGAAGGAAGGAAAAGTAACATCTTACTCCTTCGACTCCGAGGGAGCTAAGGATAACGTGTTCTTTGATTGGAACGGTACAACTCCCAAAACCGTTAACTACGGCCAGGGCACAACCTACGGAGTTAAGGACGGTCTTGGTTACTTCATGAAAGATGAAGAATCGGGATACGGAATTTATCCCTTCAACAACTCCGCGGCTACAAAGGGCGCAAGAGGCGGAAACGATAACCTCGACCACGGTTTCGGTATTAAAATGGATATGGACTTTAAGGTTCCGAAGGACGGTCTTTTAGAGGACGGCTCGCCCGTTACATTTACATACACAGGCGACGACGACCTTTGGGTATATATCTCCAAGCGCGACGGTTCTAACTCTCAGCTCGTACTTGACCTCGGTGGTAACCATAAGAAGGCTACAGGTACTATCGACTTCAGTACAATGAAAGCTACAGCTGATAACGCGGCTACAGTTGACGATACAAATAACAGCAAAGCGCTTTATATCTATGACTCAAAAGGCTGGGGCAACGGTATGAAGGTTCACGCCTGGGGCGACGGAGTTGTAGGACAGTGGTTCGACGTTACAAAGTGCGGCGATTTCCCCGACGCCAGAGGCGAGGGCGGCGCTAAAGTAGACGTTTATACTGTTTCCGAGGACGCTACAGGTTCAAACGGCGCTAAACTTAAGGATTGCAAGTATTTCTCAGTTGTTAAGGGCTCAAATGACGCTGACTGGGCTGATACACCTACTTATACAGGAAGCGAAAAAGCTGAAATTGAGAATACCGCGGACAAAACAAACAGCAGCGTAGGCCAGGCAAAAGCGGGTATTATTTCAGAGCGTCTTAATAAGATGACTTATAACGATAACCCCGCGTATAACCTCGGCGGCGACGTTATTCCTCAGGTTGAGGGTGAGAGAAAGGTAAAGGATTTCGGCTTTACTCCCAAGAACAGAGCAGAGTACGAAACACTCGATCCCGGTGAAGTTTATCATATGACTATCTTCTATATGGAGAGAGGTCTTATCGAGTCAAACTGCAGTATGGGCTTTACTATGACTCCCGCTCAGAATGAGCTCGAGGTTACAAACAAGGTTGAAATCGAGGGCGTTAACTCCGACGAAACCTTTAAAACAGACGTACAGAACTTTATTAAGGAAGATAACTTCCACTACGACGTAACAGACGGCGATAAGCCTCTCGACGCTGACTTAAAGGACGGCGAGAGAACAGGCGACAAGTTCAACAACAAGTATCCCACAGGAGCTAAAATTGACGTTGACGAAACCTACGATACGGTTTACACATATAAGACCGATTGGAAGGTAGTTGATGTTGCCGATAATGATAATGTTATCGCGCAGAGCCCCGACGGAACTGATTCAAAGAAAACAGATAAATTTGACTTTGTAAACAAGAACAGCAACATCGACCCCGCTAAGATGAGAGTCGATTATCACAACGTTGCTCAGTGCGCTCCGCTTGAGATAAAGAAGAGCATTGTTTCAGCCAACGGCGACGCTTCAACAGATACCGACGACTTTACATTTACAATGAAGGTAGACGTTAAGGGCGGAACAGATTACAAGGCTTATACTCTCGCTTACTCAACCGATCCGAGCGAGCAGAAAAAGATGAGCGCTGACGGTTCGTTTACATTTACTTCATCAGATACGGTAACTGTAGCAGGTCTTCCCATAGGTTCGACATATCAGATTACCGAGACCGATAAGGACGGCTATACTGCCGAACAAAAGACAATTACAGGTAAGATTACCGCAGGCGACAACAAGGCTTCGTTTAAGAATAAGCAGGATCCCACAGAGCCTCCTACAACAGAGCCTCCCACAACAGAGCCTCCTACAACGGAGCCTCCTACAACAGAGCCTCCCACAACAGAGCCTCCGACAACAACGCCTGAGCCTACTACAGAGGTTACGGAGCCTCCCACAGAGCCTCCCACAGAGCCTCCTACAACAGCCGCTCCGACAACAGAGCCTCCCACAGAGCCTCCCACAACAGCTGCTCCGACAACAGAGCCTGCCGACGTAGGAGTTAAGAACCCCGAGATTAACAAGAAGATTGTTAACTCCAAGTACACAGACCTCTACAGCACAGCGGCTATGGGTGAAACCGTAACATTTGCTCTTGACGCTCAGATTGCCGGTTCGAAGGATTACAAGCTCAACGGCTACACTATTGTAGATACAATGAGCGAAGGCTTTACCTTCCAGAAGATTAAGTCCGTAACACTCGACGGCAAAAAGACTCTTGATAAGGCTGATTATAAGCTCAAGAAAACAGACGAGGGCTTCGAGGTAAGCATCAATGATACACAGCTCAAAACAGACGAGTTCTACAGCTATAAGGACGTTATCGTAACATACACAGCCAAGCTTAACAAAGACGCGGTTGTAGGCGCTGACGGTAACCCCAACAGCGATTCGCTCAAGTGGGTTGACAACGAGAATAAGTCACACGAGAAGGAAGGCAACGACGTAGTTGTTTACACATTCCAGCTCGATATTAACAAGGTTGACGCCGAGACTGACGATCCTCTCGAGGGCGTACAGTTCGCGGTATACGCTTCCGAGTCCGACGCTAAGAACGGCAAGAACGCTCTCTTTACAGGTAAATCAGACGACGAAGGTTTATTATCTTTCGTAGGTCTTGACAAGGGCGAGTACTTTGTTAAGGAAACAAAGAGTATTAAGGGCTATAACCTCAATACAAAGGTTTATTCCGTTAAGATTGAGCCTAAGTTCAGCGACGGTGAGCTTACATCACCTGACGACGGTATTGTAGAAGTAACAATTAAGAATACTCCGTCAAAACTCCCCAAGACAGGTATGGTTTCAACAATTATGTTCACAACAGTAGGAGCTATGCTTATCGGCGGCGCGGCTATCCTCTTCCTCATCGCTTTGAGAAAGAAGAGCTATTCCAAGCTCAGCCACTAATTTATTAAACTAAATTTGCGGGTTCGGTTTTACTGAACCCGCTTTTGTTTTTCGATTATATTACGGTTTATATTTAACAAAAGGATGTGACAGGTGTGAAAAAAGCGATTATTATAATAGCTTCGCTTATGCTCGCGGCGGGACTTGTGCTGTTGCTTTTTGAGCCTGTGTCGACCTCTGTGAGCACGTACAACGCGAACAAGATCGCCGACGAATTTGACGAGGATGTCAAGGAAATAAAAAATTCCGCTAAAAAGAAAAACTTAAAAAAACAGACAACCGCGTCATATACGACAAACTCCACGGAATATCCCAAGCCGACAAAGGAGCAGATAGACCGTCTTTTAAAAGCGAGCAAAAAGTACAACAAGAATATTTTCTCTAACCAGGGAACGGTCAATACAAGCGACTATACCTCGGCGGCGATTAATCTTAAAAAGTACGGTATTTACAATAATCTTTACGGTTATATTTCCGCGCCCTCGATAGGTCTGAAGCTGCCGATATATCTCGGAGCTAACGAGTCCGCTCTGAGCAGCGGAGCGGCGCACCTTTGCAATACCTCGCTGCCGATTAAGGGCAGACACATAAACTGCGCTTTAGCGGGACACAGCGGCTACAGGGGCAGAGTATTCTTCGACAATATAAAAAGGCTAAGAGTCGGAAACACCGTAAGCGTAAAAAATTACTGGGGTACAATAAACTACAAAGTAATAAAAGCGCATACCGTAGCGCCCGACAATACGAACGATATTTATATTCGTCCGAACCGCCAGCTTTTGACGCTGATTACCTGTGTTTCCGCGGGCGGGGATAAATTTAACCGCTTTATCGTGGTGTGTGAAAAACAGTAACAATTTATAATACTTGAATTTTCCACTTTTCAAACAGTGTTTTCTGTGATATACTTAATGTATATTAACAGTTTTGAGGGAAGTTATGTTTAAAAGAATCCAGGCGGTCGATGATAAGGTAATAGACAATATCATCAAAATCCGCTCACCTCTCAAAAACAGAATAATGATAGCGGCGTCTTCCGCGGGTAACGGCGGTATGATTTGGTTCGCCGTGTGTATGCCTTTCCTTATTTACGCGCCGTGGCGGCTTACGGGGGTAAATATCATTTTTGCTTTGGCTTTTACTCAGACGCTGTGCGAGCTTATTTTAAAGCATATCGTAAGGCGCGAGCGTCCTGTATGGAAGCTTGCGGACGAGGAACAGCTTATACATAGACCAAAGTATTACTCGTTCCCGTCGGGACATACCTCAGCTTCATTTTGCGTCGTGGCGGTAGCGCTTCTGAGGTGCCAGCCGATTACGATACTGCTTGTGTTTATTATCGCGGTTATGGTAGCGGTTTCGAGGGTTTATCTGAGAGTTCACTATCTATCCGATGTTCTGGTCGGAATGGTACTCGGGCTTTTGTGCGGAATGGCTTCCGTGTCGTTGTTCAACCATTTTGTTCAGGCTTTCATTTAGCGTATAATTGTATATTATGTATATTAATCAGGGCTTTCGCGGCCCTGATTTTTCTTTGACGAAATAATGAAAAATTTTTATTTTTCTTTTTGACGATTGACAAGCTGATATTACTATTTGTAATATTAAAAAATTATATTTTTCTTAAAAGAATATTGTGGAAAACTCTGTGGAAAATGTGGAAAGGTAAAAAAACGAAAAAATAACGCTGATAAATACTATATCCCGAATATGTTCTTAACATTTTCAACAGAGTTTTCCACATTTTTGTTGAATAAAAAGAAAAATACAAATAGTATATTTCTATTAAAAAAATAACAAACGAGTCGTTTAATTCCTTTTGGAAAATAAGTGTTAAAATACTGTAACTTTTTCATTAAAACAGAGCTTCTCTCATATAAATAAGAGTATTATTACGTCTTTAGGGGAAGATAGTGTGAATAAATCTCTGTTTAAAACTCTTGAGCTCTCGGGTATACTTTTATGTATGGCGGCGGTATCGGCGCTGAGGGAGATATATACGCTTACGCGCGGAAATATCGTAGGAATTATATTCGGCTCTGTAAACAACAGCCAGTGGGAACAGCTCAAGCCTGTTATCCTCAGCTACATACTTTACGGCTTTGGGGAGCTTTTTTGCGCCAAACCGTATTTCAGAAGATTTGTGTCGGCAAAAGCGCTGGGGCTTTACGGCTGCGCAGTGTTTTATTTGATAATGAGCGGAATAATACCCGCCGAGTATAACGCGCCCGTAACTCTGGCGTCGCTCGCGCTCGGGTTTATGATTTCGCTGTATCTGACGCTCGGAGAAAAGGATATTTCGACATTGTTCTCGGTTTCGTGCTTTATGTTGCTTTTAATATTTATAATGTATTTTTCGTTCAGCGCTTTTCCGCTTAAGCACAATATTTTTCTCGACAAAGAGAGCGGAATGTACGGTATAATACCCGACTACATAGACATCGGAGCTTCGGCGCTTGTTCAGAAATAAGAAAATTAAAGATATTTCTAATAGTTAATTATTTAAAAGCGGCTATTTGTTATACTATAAGTTGGATTATTGTGATAAGGATGTAAAACTATGGACAATCCGAACAAAAAAGATGATATAATAGTCGGCAGAAATCCCGTCAGCGAGGCTATAAGAAGCGGCAGAGAAATAGACAGGATTCTGGTGTCTAAGGGTGAGAAAAACGGCGCGGTTGTCGGAATACTCGCCAAGGCTAAAAAGCTCGGTATTCCGATAAAAGAGGTCGATGTAAAAAAGCTCGACTACTCCTCGGGACACGCGAATCACCAGGGTATTATCGCGTATACAGCGGTTAAGGAATACGCCTCGGTGGACGATATTTTCGCTCTCGCGCAGGAGAGGGGAGAGCTGCCTTTTATCGTTGTGCTTGACGAAATCGAGGATCCACATAACTTAGGCGCGATTTTGCGTACCGCCGAGTGTACGGGAGTTCACGGCGTTATAATTCCCAAAAGAAGAAGCGCGGGCTTAAGCTTCGCCGTTTCCAAGGCGTCCGCGGGGGCTGTGGAATATGTTCCCGTAGCGCGAGTTACCAACATCGCGGCAACGATTGAACAATTAAAAAAACGCGGTGTTTGGATTTACGGCGCGGATATGAACGGTGTAGATTATAATAAATGCGATTTCAGCGGATCTAAGGCGCTCGTAATAGGAAACGAGGGAAAAGGCATAAGCCGTCTTGTGCGTGAAAAATGCGATATGATTGTGTCGCTGCCGATGAAAGGAAAAATTAAATCTCTTAACGCGTCGGTTGCCGCGGGAGTACTTATGTACGCGGCAGCCTCTACAAAGGATTGATTGATATGAGAAACAAAAAAGAGAAGCCTTCCCCGAAAAATATTTCGGATTCTTCGAAGATTAATATTTCGGCGGAGGTTTCGGATACAAACGAAAAGGAATTCAGGCTTGAACAGATTCTCGCCGAAAACAGGTACAACGCCGAGCGCGACGCTATGCGCAAGGCGGCGGAAAAATACGGCGTGCGCCCCGAAATGGACGAGATTTTCAGCAACGCCGATAAAAAAATCCGCCTTACAAACAGCAACCCTCTCGAGCTTGATAAAGAGGAAAGAGAACAGGCTCAAAAAAACGCAATTAAAGGCGAAAAGAACGTCGCTACAATGCAGGCTCAGATGCTTATGGACTCCGACGAGGAAATAAACGTGATTAACCTTACGCCCGAGATACCCGAGGGCGCGGAGGTCGCGGAGGACGTTATCGAGGACAGCCCGATGTTCTCGGAGGTAGACCCCGAAATCGGTACGGTATTCGGCACGGAGGACGGAGCTTTTGACGTTTTAAGGGACAAGCAGTCCAAGAGCGGGAAAACCGCGGGCAGCTACGAAAAGAAATACGGCGTAAAAAAGCCGTCGCCCGACGCTAAGACTATTAGCTCAAAGGTTCCCGTCTATAAAGAGGACGACGAGATGGAAAAGCTCCACGTAAAGGCGGGAAGGTTTTCCGAGGTTGTACGAGGCGAGTATGAGCAGTATCTCCGCTCTAAAAATCCCTCGATTTCTCAGGTCATAAAAAAAGAAATGGCGAAGGTAGAAACGATAACCCCCGAGGGCGATAACCGTTCCAAAAAGGAAAAGATTCTCTCGGCGGTTGTGGGTATCTTCTCCAACGACAATTCCGATGATTCTGATTTACCCGTTGACCAGATTGTCACGGTTGACGATTATACGGGCGAAAAAGACAAAAAAAGCATTTTCTACGAGCTTAATCTCAACATAAAAAAGCTTTTCGCGAGAAGCCTTTTTATGGGAATTCTGACCTTTGTTCAGCTCGTTATTACAATTATTGTCGGCGTGTTCCCGAATTTCATCTTGAAGCCGATACCGAGCTTCCCCATACTTTACGCTATACTTAATCTGCTTTTTGCCGCTTCGGTTATATTTGTAAACAGAGTGACGATTTATTCGGGACTTACCCCGCTTGTAAAGCTGAAGGGCAATTCCGATACGGCGCTGGCTGTCGCCTCAATCGGAATGGGCGTGCAGAGTATTATTTCGCTATTCAGGCTGTCCGAGGCTACAAAGTTCGATATCCAGTTCTACTCGATTATCGTTTCTATCGGCTTTTTGTGTAACTGTATCGGCAAGCTGATGATGGTGCTGAGAGTTAAGGACAATTTCAAATTTATTTCCAGCGAAAAACCGAACCACGCCGTAAAGATTTATACGAACGAGGAAATCGCGAAAAAGATGATGAGCGGTACGGTTTACGACAGACCGATTATTACATACCACCACAAAACGAAATTCCTCTCCAACTTTCTTAAGATTTCCTACGCTCCCGACCCGAGCGAGGACTTAGCGGGAAAAATCGCCCCGATTACGGCTATTTGCTCGTTGGTGGTGGCTATTTTGTGCGGAGTAGTACGCTCGTCGTTTGTCGGCGCTGTAGACACCTTAGCGGTTATGACCGCCGTAAGTATTCCCATTTGTACTCTGCTGGCGGTTAACCTGCCTATGAGAGTGCTCTGCAAAAAGCTCAACAAGCGCGGAGCGATGATTTCAGGTTATCCGTCCGTTAAGCAGTTCTGCGACACCAACGCGGTTATGATAGATTCCACCGACCTCTATCCAGAGGGATCGGTAAAGCTCGACGGTATAAAAACATTCGCGAACCACCGTACCGACGAGAGCGTTCTCGCCGCCGCCGCGATACTCCGCGAGGCGGGAAGCCCTATGGCTTCGGTGTTTAACCGTGGAATTACCAACAAAGAGCAAAACGACTCTCTGCCCGAGGTTGAAACCGTGCTCTACGAGGACGGAATGGGACTTGTCGGCAGAGTTAACGGCCAGAGAGTTCTGGTCGGAAACCGCACCCTTATGCATAAATACAATATTCATACCCCCTCGGAGGATTACGAGGAAAAGTATATTATAGAGGGCAGGAGAATTACCTATCTCGCTCAGCAGGGCGAGCTGATTTCGATGTTTGTTACAACGTATACTCCCGATACCGAAATTGCGAAATCGCTCCAAAAAGGACAGCAAAGCGGGCTCAGTTATCTTATCAGAACTACAGACTGCAATATCACGGCGGAGCATATTTCCGAGGATTTCGGGCTGTATTTCAGAAGCGTGAAGATACTTCCGACAGGACTTGGCAACGTATGCAAGGAGGCGCAGTCCCAGGTTGAGGACAAGTCGAGAGCTTATCTCGGCACGCGCGGAAATATTTCCTCTATGATAAGAGGAGTAGCGGGCTGTATCAATATCAAGGGAAATATTTCGCTTGCCGTTGTTATCCAGCTTATCGCGCTGATACTCGGTATGCTCCTTGTAGCGACCTTGTGCGTTTACGCGGGCAACGAAGTAGCGGGCACAATCCAGATGCTGATTTATTCCTTGTTCTGGGCGCTTGCCGCTTTGGTTTCGCCGCTTATTCAAAAAAACTAGGAGGTAAACTATGTTAATTGCACCCTCACTTTTATCCTGCGATTTTTCGCGCTTCGGAGAAGAAATAAAGCGAATGGACGAGGCGGGAGCCGATTATATGCATCTCGACGTTATGGACGGCCATTTTGTGCCGAATATAACCTTCGGAGCTCCCGTTATGAAATACGTCAGAAGCTTTTCCGACAAGGTTTTTGACGTTCACCTTATGATAAGCGAGCCGCTTAAATATATCGACGATTTCTGTGACGCGGGAGCGGATATTATTACCTTCCATATAGAAAGCGACAGCGACGCGGTTAAAACCATAGAAAAAATAAAGAGCAGAAACGTTAAGGCGGGACTCGTTATAAAGCCGAAAACTCCTGCCCAGAGCGTTTTTCCGTATCTCGATATGATTGATATGGTTCTCGTTATGACGGTCGAGCCGGGGTTCGGGGGACAGAGCTTTATGGCTGATATGCTCCCCAAGGCAGAGGCGCTTAAAGCCGAGATAAATAAAAGAAACCTCGACGTAATAATCGAGGCTGACGGCGGAATCGGTGAAAAAAATATCGCAGACTGTGCGAAAGCGGGCGTTGACGTAGCGGTAGCTGGAACCGCGGTTTTCAAGGCTGACGACCCCAAAAAGGCGATAGCGTTATTGAAAGAGAAATGTAAGTGATTTATTAGAAATAAGGTAAAAAATAAGCCGACGCGTTTTTGCGTCGGCTTTGATTTATTTGTACTCAACCGCTCTTTGGAGCAGTTCGATTTTTTTACGTAGTATCTCACGTTCTTTTTTATGCGCCTTGGCGTTTTTAGCGACGTTTACCATAGCGCTCCTTATCGCGTCCTCCATCATAAATACCACGTATTTCAAATCCTCGTCGCTTTTAAGGCTCATACGCGAGTAATCAACATAGGGCGCGAGCTTAGCCGTGAAGTCGTATTCGTGGAAGCGGTACTGCATATATTCGGAAACGAGGTCGAAATTGAGATTCGTTCTGTCGGTCATAACCACGATGTCCTTGTAGTTTATTTCGTCCGAGGTCATAACGTCGAAAATCTTCATCGGAACCTGAAACATATCTCCGCCGTCCTCAATAAGCTCATTTTTTATGAAGCCGACCATTTTGTCCATCATATCGTTCGTCATAAGCTCAACCAAATCGAGCTTATCGTCAAAATACTGGTAAAAGCTTCCTCGGGAGATACCCGCGCTCTTTATAACGCTGTTGATTGTGATTTTCTTTTTGTTGCCCTTGCGGAATTCTTTTCTGGTTACTTCAATTATTTTTTCACGTTTTTCGGGGGGAAGATTGTAAAATGTTCTCTTAATCATTTCAATACCTCCTTCTTTTACTTATATAAAAAACTTGTTTTCTTTCTTTTTAGATTATTATAGCTTTAAAAACTCCAAAGTCAAGCCCCGATAAATAAAATTCATATAATGTTCACAATAGAACGGACATAATATGAGGTTTCATTAATTGTTTTGCTAACTTTCCCGCGGTTTTCTTTTTGCTGTCATACAGTTTTCACATAAGGGCTTTATTATATAGTCACAGTAAAGAAAACAACGTCACAAAAACGATAATAACATTTTTTTCATAAAATTTTTTCATAAATTTCCTTCCTATAGCAAAAGCTCCCATTTTCGGGAGCTTTTGCTTTTATGTAAGGAGTTATACGTTAAATCTGAATAGTACAACGTCGCCGTCGTTCATCACATAGTCTTTGCCCTCGCTGCGGTAAAGACCTTTTTCTTTCGCGGCGGCTATTGAACCGCATTCCATTAAATCGTCAAAGCTTACGACCTCGGCGCGGATAAAGCCTCTCTCGAAGTCGGTGTGGATCTTACCTGCCGCCTGAGGAGCTTTTGTGCCCTTCTTTATGGTCCAGGCTCTGACCTCGGGCTTGCCCGCGGTCAAGTAGCTGATAAGTCCCAAAAGCGAGTAGCATTCCTTAATAAGTCGGTCAAGTCCGCTTTCCTCCAGACCTAAGTCGGAGAGGAACATTTCCTTTTCGTCCTTGTCCATATCTACGATTTCCGCCTCGATCTCGGCGCAAATCGGAAGCACGCCCGCGTTCTCCTCTTTCGCGACTTCCTTAACGACCTCGAGGAACTTGTTGCCCTCGATACCGCCAGAGAAGTCATCGTCGCTCATATTCGCGGCGTAAATAATCGGCTTTGAGGTGAGCAGCGCTACTTCGGACATAATCTTCTTTTCGTCCTCGTCCATTTCTACGGAACGAGCCGATTTACCCGCGTTGAGAGCCTTGAGCACACGCTCGAAAAGGTCTAAATCAACCTGATATTTTTTATCGCCCTTAATGAGCTTTTTTGTTTTTTCAATTCTTCTCTCAAGCATTTCTACGTCGGATAAAATCAGCTCGAGGTTTATGGTTTCGATATCGCGCTTGGGATCTATGCTTCCGTCAACGTGAACGATATCGGTGTTTTCAAAACATCTTACGACGTGTACGATAGCGTCGCATTCGCGGATATTTCCGAGGAACTTATTTCCGAGGCCTTCGCCCTTTGACGCGCCCTTTACGAGTCCCGCGATATCAACAAACTCTATCATAGCGGGGGTGTATTTATCGGGGTCGTACATCTCGGCGAGCTTGTCGAGGCGTTTATCGGGAACCGCCACAACGCCGACATTCGGCTCGATAGTGCAGAACGGATAGTTTGCCGACTGTGCTCCCGCGTTTGTAATAGCGTTAAAAAGCGTACTTTTTCCGACGTTCGGAAGTCCGACAATACCTAATTTCATATATGAAAAACTCCTTTATTCTCAAACTTTTGTTATTATAACATATAGAATGTTAAATCTCAACCCAATTTTCCCGTTATGAGATAAAGTATTCCTACAATAACAGGCTGGTGAGCAAGGTAGATTATAAGCGTGTGGCGTCCGATAAAGGCGAGCGGTCTTATGTGCGTTTTCGCCAAAGACTCTGGTATGCTTTTGGTAAATCTGCCGAGTATCGCTCCGATTAAGAACAGAAAAGTCCATGGAAGAAGCGGACAGTAGTCCGTGGAGCGGAAGGTTTCCGAGTAAAACCCGAGCGGCGCGGTGAAATCCGTCTGATATAAAACGGGCGGAAGCTTAAGGCTCCATATCCCCTGTATACCGAGATAGCCCCGATGTACGTTGTACGTAAGTAAAAAAAGCAGAGCGCATATAATAATACCCGAAATCGCGGGGATTCTATCGATGTGTTTCTTCATCGCTCCGAAAACTATATTCATAACCGCGAGAAAATGCAGTATTCCGAAACAGATTATCTGACTCGGCATAAATACGGCGAGAATAACGGTGATCGCGGCGGATATCAAGAGGAGTATCAGACCTCTCTTGATGTTGTTTCGGCTTAGGCTGAGCGAAATACCCGAGATAAGTATGAACATCGCGGGCAGCAAAGGCTGCCAGACTCTCATAACGCTGAAAATATCGTAGAACTCGTCCATACCGAAAACCATAGTCATCGAGTAGAAAAGATGATATATAACAACAAGTATTATACAAAGCCCTCTGGCTTCGTCTATAATATTAATTCTGTTTTTCATTATAACTCCTTGCGGTATTATAAAAAAATTGGTACAATATATCATAACATATTTTATAAAAGGTAACAAGAAAGGATTTTTGCTATGCTGAAAATCGGCGACAGCTTAGAAATTTATGACAGAGTTAACGAGGATATGCTGGCGGTAACGGTCGGCAGCGGAGAGCTTCAAGTGCTCGCGACGCCCTGCGTAGTCGCGCTTATGGAGAACGCCGCCTCTAATCTCGCTAAAAAAGGGCTCTCAGAGGAGCTTACGACGGTCGGTACTATGATAAGTATAGAGCATGTAAGCCCGACGCCTTTGGGCGCTGAGATAAGAGCTGAGGCGATACTGGAGGAAACCGACGGCAGAACATTTAAATTCTCCGTAAAGGCTTACGATAAAAAGGGGCTTATCGCTAAGGGCAGCCATATAAGAGTAAGCGTAAAATCCGAAAAATTCCAAAAAAAGGCGGAAGAAAAGTTCGATGAAATATAAATACATTCTTTTCGATTTGGACGGAACTCTGTCCGCGAGCGCCGAGGGTATACGCTACAGCCTCGAGAACACCTGCAAGGATTTGGGCGTTGAAGGTGTGGATTTTTCGGACTATACGAAATATATCGGGCCTCCTCTTGTGGATACGTTTAATAATATCTGCAAATTTCCCGCCGAAATCTGGGATAAGGCTTATAAAATATATATGGCTCACTACGCCGAACGCGGAATCTATATGAATAAGCCCTACGACGGAATTATAACGCTTCTGCAAAGGCTTAGAAAAAAAGGCTTCAGGCTTGCCGTTTGTTCCTCAAAGCTTGAGGCTAATTCCGAAAAGGTCGTCGATATTATAGGCTTGACCGAATACTTCGACGCGGTTTGCGGTTCGAATCAGGACAGCACCCGTAAGGACAAGAAGGATTTAATACCCTACGCCGTAAAAAGACTCGGCGGAACTTTAGACAAGGCGGTTATGATAGGCGATACGTACTTCGACGCTAAAGGCGCGAAGCTCTGCGGGGTTGATTTTATCGCCTGCGATTACGGCTACGGAAACACCGGGAAAATGACAGAGTATCCCTATATCGCGATAGCCGAAGCCCCGAGCGACATCTTCGATATACTTACTTAGACGGTATTTTAATAAGAGTTTCGGCATATAATCTATAGGGTGATTATATGGCGATAATATATTTTAACAAAAAACACACAGGAAAAATCGCGCTTTTTCTGCTGTGCGCTCTGCTTTTGACGGGAGTTTGTTTTCTTATTTCGAGCGAGCGCAAGGGTTCTGTCGCCGAGTACGCGACAAACGACGAAACAGGCAGGTTTTTTACCGAGGTTTCGGATACTCCCTCAAAAATCAAATTCTTTCAGCAGTTCGATATCGAAATAAAGCCCGGCTCCGAGCTGTTGGACGAAATAAAAATCCCCGAAAAATTCAACGTCACCTATAAGGATTATAACGCTCTCCAGAAGCGGACGGGCTTTGACCTTGAAAAATACAAGGGGGTAAAGGCGCGGCGCTCGGTCTATACGATGAAATCGGGCGGTAAGGCGGTAATTATTGTGTATAAGGGCAGCGTAATAGCGGGACATATCGAAAGCGGTATCTACGGCGAAAGCTATCGCGCGCTTACTGATTACACTCAAAAAAGGAAAAACAATGGAACGACTTGATAAAATTCTCGTATCCCAGGGCGTAGGCTCGCGAAGCGAGGTTCAAAAGCTTATAAAAAAGAAAAATGTGGCGGTTGACGGAGAGATTGTTACAAAACCCGATTATAAGGTCGAGCCCGAAAACGCCGAGATAAAGGTAGCGGGACAAGCTCTGAGCTTTAAAAAGCATCTCTATATTATGATGAACAAGCCCGCGGGCGTTGTGTCGGCTACAAAAGACAGCAGGGACAAAACGGTGCTCGATATTCTCCCCGATAAGCTGAGGCGAAAAAACCTTGCTCCCGTAGGAAGGCTTGACAAGGATACCGAGGGACTGATGATAATAAGCGACGACGGCGAATTTGCCCACAGGGTATTGTCGCCGAAAAAACATATTTATAAAAAATACTACGCCGAGCTTAACGGAAAGCTTACCGAAAAAATGATAGAAAGCTTTAAAAACGGAATAACTCTTAAGGACGGCACACGGTTTTTACCCGCCGAGCTTACAATACTGAGTGAAAACAGCGCGTATGTAGAAATACGCGAGGGGAAATTTCACCAGGTCAAGAAGATGTTTTCCTCTCAGGGATTAAGCGTTACATACCTAAAACGCGTTAAAATAGGCGGTTTGAGTCTTGATAGCAATTTGCACATAGGAGAGTGCCGCGAATTGACAGATTATGAAAAACAGACAATTTTTATCGGCATTTAGCACAAAAAACATTAATAGGTTTTGACACTATACTCGTTTTATATAAAAACCTTACTAAATCTTTGGTTATTTTACAAATGGTAAATTATTCATTTAAATGGTAGAATATATACGTTGAAAAATTATTTCATTACATTGGAGGAATAATGTATGGCAAATGTAAGTTTAAAACATGTTTATAAGATCTATGACGGCGACGTTACCGCTGTATCCGATTTTAACCTCGAAATCGATGATAAGGAATTTATCATCTTAGTAGGACCTTCAGGCTGCGGTAAATCAACGACACTTCGTATGATCGCGGGTCTTGAGGATATTTCCAAGGGCGAGCTCTATATCGGCGACAAGCTTTGTAATGACGTTACTCCTAAGGACAGAGATATCGCTATGGTATTCCAGAACTATGCGCTCTATCCCCATATGTCGGTTTATGACAATATGGCGTTCGGACTTAAGCTCAGAAAAATGCCTAAGGAAGAGATTAAAACCCGCGTTGAAGAAGCGGCTCGTATCCTCGGTATTGAGCAGTATCTCGACAGAAAGCCTAAGGCTCTCTCGGGTGGACAGAGACAGCGTGTTGCTTTAGGCCGTGCTATCGTTCGTGATCCTAAGGTATTCTTACTTGACGAGCCTCTCTCAAACCTTGACGCTAAGCTCCGTGCTCAGATGCGTACAGAGATTTCCAAGCTCTATCAGAGACTCGGCACAACATTTATTTACGTAACACATGACCAGACTGAGGCTATGACAATGGGTACTCGTATCGTTGTTATGAAAGACGGTTTCATCCAGCAGGTTGATACTCCTCAGAATCTTTATGATAAGCC
>CADBSD010000037.1 GCA_902797225.1 uncultured Ruminococcus sp.
AACATTAAACATCAATAAATAATAAATATAATAGAAAGGGTAGATTGTATGAGTAATCAAATGGCGAAATCGTATAATCCTAAGGATTTTGAGGACAGAATTTACGATTTCTGGATGAAAGGAAACTATTTCCACGCACAGGTGGATAAGGACAAAAAGCCTTATACTATAGTTATGCCGCCTCCGAACATCACAGGCCAGCTCCATATGGGACACGCGCTTGACGAAACTCTGCAGGATATTCTTATCCGCTGGAGAAGAATGCAGGGCTATTCCGCCTTATGGCTTCCGGGAACAGACCACGCTTCCATAGCTACAGAGGCTAAAATCGTTGAGGCTATGCGTAAGGAAGGGCTCACAAAGGAGGATTTAGGCAGAGAAAAATTCCTCGAGAGAGCCTGGGATTGGAAGCGCGAGTACGGCGGACGCATCACAGAACAGCTCAAAAAGCTCGGCTCGTCCTGCGACTGGGACAGAGAGCGTTTTACAATGGACGAGGGCTGTTCCAAGGCGGTCAAAGAGGTATTCGTTCGACTTTATAACGACGGAAAGATATACCGCGGAAACCGTATGGTCAACTGGTGTCCTCACTGCCGCACCTCTATTTCCGACGCTGAGGTAGACTATGAGGAGCAGAACGGACATTTCTGGCATCTTCTCTATCAGGTCAAGGAAACGGGCGAGTATCTTGAGCTCGCCACAACACGTCCCGAAACAATGCTCGGCGATACAGCCGTAGCGATTAACGCCAAGGACGAAAGATACGCGCACCTTCACGGCTGTCACGTTATCTTACCGCTTTTAAACAAGGAAATCCCGATCGTATGCGACGACCACGCCGATATGGAAAAGGGTACGGGTGTTGTTAAAATCACTCCCGCCCACGACCCGAACGACTTCGAGGTAGGGCTCAGAAACAATCTCCCGATTGTACGCTGTTTCACCTACGACGGCAGAATGACGGGTAAAGAGGACGTAGAAAAATATAACGAGCTCGTTAAAAAGGGCAACCTTACCGAAAACGAGCCCGAGGTTCTCGACTGCGGAAAATACGCGGGGCTCACTACCGAAGAAGCGAGAAAGGTTATTTTAGAGGATTTAAAAGCCTGCGGAGCGCTCAAAGAGGTTGAGGATTTAACTCACGATGTCGGTACCTGCTACCGCTGCCACACAACTATCGAACCTATGGTAAGCAAGCAGTGGTTCGTAAAAATGGCGCCGCTTGCGGGGCCTGCTATCGACTGCGTAAGAGAGGGTAAAACAAAAATTATCCCCGACCGCTTCGAAAAGGTTTACTACCATTGGATGGAAAACATAAAAGACTGGTGTATAAGCCGTCAGCTCTGGTGGGGACACAGAATTCCCGCCTGGTACTGCGACGAGTGCGGCGAGGTTATCGTTTCCAAGGACGAGCCCCATACCTGTCCCAAGTGCTCAAGCGACAAGCTCACACGCGACGAGGACACACTCGACACCTGGTTCAGCTCGGCGCTTTGGCCGTTCTCGACTCTCGGCTGGCCCGACAAAACCCCCGAGCTCGACTATTTCTTCCCGACAGACACGCTCGTTACGGGCTACGATATTATCTTCTTCTGGGTTGCGAGAATGATTTTCTCCTCCGTTGAGCATATGGACAGCCAGCCGTTCGATACCGTATTCATTCACGGTATTGTTCGCGACGAAAACGGCGTAAAGATGAGTAAATCTCTCGGCAACGGTATCGACCCGCTCGAGGTCATCGACAAAAACGGCGCCGACGCGCTTAGATTCTTTCTCGCGACGGGCAACTCCCCGGGTAACGATATGCGTTATTCCGACAAAAAGGTTGAGGCTTGCGCGAACTTCGCCAACAAGCTTTGGAACGCCAGCCGTTTCGTTCATATGAACATAGACGATTTTGAGGTTAAAAACGAGCTCCCCTCAGAGCTTGCTACCGAGGATAAATGGATTGTTTCGACCTTAAACAGCGTTGCGGGCGAAATAAACGCGAATCTCGAAAAATTCGAGCTCGGCGTAGCCGTTCAGAAGCTCTACGACTTTATCTGGGACTGCTTCTGCGACTGGTATATCGAGCTTGCGAAATCAAGACTCCAGAGCGAGGGCGAAACGGCGCAGAACGCGCGTCAGGTGCTTCTCTGGACGCTCGACAAAATCTTAAAGCTGCTCCACCCGTTTATGCCTTATATCACCGAGGAAATCTGGCAGACCTTACCCGTAGACGGCGAAACGATTATGCTCGAGAAATACCCCGAGTATGACGAGAAGCTTTATTTCCCCGAGGCGGTAAACGCTATGGAGAAGATTATGGAAGCTATCCGAGCTATCCGTAACCGCCGTAACGAGATGAACGTACCCCCTTCAAAGAAGGCGAAGGTTTATATCGCGACAAAATTCAAGGATATATTCGAAAACGGCGCTCAGTTTATCTGCCGACTCGCGTCAGCAAGCGAGGTGGAAACGGGCGAAAGCTTCGATATCGACGGCGCGGTCAACGTAGTTACCGCCGACGCTAAAATCTATATCCCAATGGATCAGCTCGTAGATAAAAAAGCCGAGCTCGAGCGACTTAACAAGGAGCTTAAAGCCGTTGAAAAACGCCTTGCTCAGAGCGAAGGCAAGCTCAATAATCAGGGCTTCGTAGCAAAAGCGCCCGCGGCGGTTGTCGAAAAGGTTAAAGGACAAGCCGCTAAGGAGAGAGAGCAGATCGCTATGATCAAGGCAGCGATAGAGGCGCTGAATTAAGAAAAGATAATAGAGGATTATACGGCTGTTCGCTGATATAATCCTCTGTAAAAAACCAGCCAAATTTACCGCGAAAAATTTAATATTTATTATTATTTGTATTGACAATGCTTAAAAAAAACGATATAATATTTATGATTAATATATGCTATTGCCAAACCTGCGGAAACACAGGGACGGAAAGCTCAGGAGTCTAATACAAAATGTAATGACAGTCCGGCTGCAAATCAACTTGATTTTGCGCGGGCTGTTTTATTTTTTATAAGAAAAGAAGTGGTATTTATGAAAAGATTATTAGCCTTTATACTTGTTATCGCGGTAGTAACGGTATCGACGGTTTTACCTGTTTATGCTTATACAGGTCATATAAATGCCGGTGAAACCCCGACGTTCAACGGAGCGACCTCCAATAACGCTTTCGGAGATCTCCTTAATTGGACAGGTGTAGTTTTCGGAAACGTCAATAATATGATTGATACAGAGGGTACGATTGCGGTAGGAGGAAACTATATATCCACTACAGGCTTATCGGTTAACGGCGGCGCGTACGGCGCGAATCCCGCTTCGACAGATAATGTAGCGTTCCTTGTTAACGGTAACGTAAATATCAGAGGCTACGGTAATGTTTGGGGACAGACGGTTATAGGCAGCGCCGAAGGCAATACCTATCATCTGTCGAATGTTACTCCTAATGAGACAACAAACGGAAAGTTTACAGTGGCGGATGCCTCGAATTACTTCGCGAAAGCTAAAAGCACCGCCAATGCCGCTAAGGCAGCGGTTGGAGCTCTCCCGGTAAACGGAGAATGCGAAGCCGCTAACGGCACATATACTTTTAAAGGTAATAATAACGCGGATGTATTGGTATACAACGTAAATGACGCGAATTTGAGCGCGTACCTCTTTGATTTCACTATTGCCGACGGTCAGACAATCGTTGTAAATCTTACAGCGGCTGACACAATTAAATTTAAAAACGGCGGTTTCAGAATAAACGGAAAAACGGAATCCGATTATCTGAGAAAATATAACCGCAATATTATACTCAATGTTGTTAACGCGACTGAGATTGAAACGACATCCTGCGAGTTATACGGTATTCTTTTAGCTCCTGACGCTGATTTAACAGGCAAAGGCGCTAGCTTATGCGGAACAACAATTTTAAATAATCTTACAGGAACTAACGGCTTTGAGCTTCATGTCGGAAGTAACAACAGCTTTGTTCCCGCTATAGCGGCAGCGAATGCCGCGGGCGGCGGCGAACAGCCGACAGCCGCTCCGCAGGGCGAAACAGTAAGCATTCGAATCGACGCTCCTAAGAAGATGGCGGTAGCGTTTGTTGACGGTACGGTATACTACGGCGGCGAGATGAAAGACGTTGTTGTAGGCGAGGAATATTTCTTCCAGATGTGCGCTGTAAACTGGGAAAACGGTATATATGATGAAAACGGAAACGGAATTCGCGGTACGGTAGTTTACAAAATGAAGGTTGTTCACCAAAACGAATTCAAAGAGCTTGCCCGTCAGGCGAGAGCTAATCCCGAGAGATATACCGTAAAGGGTATTGATATTATCGACAACGAGGCAAAGACAATTATTGTTAACTGTGACGCTAAGGATACTCATCTTGAAACAGATGTAAACAACTTCTTTATCGCGTACAGATTTCACTTCACAGGTTCGGATTATCACAAAAGAACAGGTATCGACCACGTTATCAACACACCTGTTGAGAGCCTTTCGGTTAATCTCCCCGCAGGTTCGACAATTACCTGCAACGCTTATATCGGCGACGAAAAGGTTGACAGCGATGACGTATTTATAACTCGCAACTCGGGCGACGGAATCTATGAAGACGAACATCTTACAAGCGTAAACGACTACACTTGGAACAAGTAATTAAAAGTAAATTAAATCGGCACATAACCGTTATTTCGGTTATGTGCCTTTTTTCAATAGTATTATATTTAAAAACTATCTCAGCATACTTTTAGAACATCTTACCCTCATACGGCTTATGGGGCATTTTGTTGAAATCGTAGGTATTCAATTCGTCGAGAGTAATGTTCGTGTGACAGCCCTCGTGAATCATTAAATTGGAATCCTCTCCGAGATGAACGACGACTACGGGGGTGTTTGTGCCGTAGGCGTAACCGCATTCCCACGCCGTTCCGCTGTCGGAATAGCCGCCGTAGTAAAGCATTACCACAACGTCCGCCCAGTCGATAAAACGCCTGTCGTTCATAAAGGTTTCCTTAGACCACAAAGGCGAGCCGATATTTTCCTCACATCTTACCTCGTTTAAACGCGGGCTGAAAACCTCAATACCGCGCGAGAAAAGGATTCTTTCCGCTTCTTCCACGTTTTTGAGCTCCTCCTCGTTGAAAAAAGGCGAGGCGAGATATACTTTGATTTTATTTTCCATATTTTTATTCCTTTAAAAATTCGGTCGGAGGTTATCCGACCGAATTAGTTATTTGTATTATTAAGCTTCCTCTGCCTGCTCAGCCTTTTTAAGAAAAGCGATGTCCTCTTTTCTGATTTTTCTGAAAACGATGTAGCCGACAAACAACAGCAGTCCGACGATAGAAATAATCGTACCTCTTGTGAAGCCCTTGGGTATATAGCTGAGGCTTATCTCGTGGCTTCCCTTTGAAAGCTTGAACGCCGTAAGCGCGTGAGCTACGGGAGTGATTTCGGTATCCTTGCCGTCAACCTTCGCCGTCCAGCCCTCGCTCTTTGTAGCGAAAAGCTTACCCATTAAGGTATCGTCGTCGGTCTGACCTGCCTCATAAGGAACTGAGGTGTAGAAAAGACCGTCCTTGGGAGCGTAGATTTTACCCGCCATTGAAGAACCTGTGAGAGAGGTTGTTTTCATATAGTTGTCTTTAATAGCGTTAACGCCCTGTTTGAATACGTCGTCGTTAAGCAGGTTTACATAAACCTTAGCCGAACCGTTAGCGCCTTCCTCGAGGTCGCTGTATACGGAAATCTTATCGCCTTTCTTGAAGTAGCCGATAGACATAGCATAGGGGCGCTTGATATAGAATATCGATGTGCCTGTACGCGCCGCGCCGTTACACATAATAGTTACGTTATCGGCGGCGGAAATCTGAGTATAAGCGTAGTAGTAGCCGTCCTTGGGAGCTACGTAGTTCCATTTAACGTGAGGCTTGAGCTTCGCGTCTTTTGTCGAGAAGCTGTAGCTGCCGTAATCAAGGCGGTTAACAGGGAAGTCCTTATAATCCGTGTGTCCCTGGTCGACAACGTCGAGCTTTGTATAAACGTCCTTCTTAACGCCTGTAGCGAGCTTAAAGAACTCGTTCTGCTTTTCGAATACGTTGTAGGTATCCTCAGCGTCCTCGCCCTTGTAGTTTAAGAGGTCCTCGTTGACCATCATACCCATAGGAATGTAATTAGCGTTCTGGAGCAGCTTTACCGTTCCCGAATTGTATACTTCCTTGAGGTATTTTGTGTCGTTAAAGTTGCCGTCGCGGGCAATTATATATTTGAGATTTAAGAACAAGTCGGTTATCGGAGTGCTCTCGGCGTAAGTGTAACGGTTGCCCGAAAGCCAGCCCATAAGACCGAAGTTTTCCGCGAAGCGGGTGTAGCTCTCGTTAGTCATCGAGCTGAACATCGAAACGCCGTTGAAGCCGTTAAGAGCGGAGTCGCACAAGGTCTGTGTGCTTGTAAACTCGGCTCTCCAGAGCTCGGGAGTGTTTTTCTCCGTTTCTTTCATATGCTCAACCACGTTAGCGGTGCTCAGACCGCCTCTCGGATAGTCATATCTTGTTGTTACGGAGGTTGTTTTAACTCCGAGATACGCCGTAGCGGCGCCCTGTATTACCACGATAGACGCTAAAATAACAGCGAGAATCTGTTTTTTGATTATGTTCTTCTTGAACAGGAACAGAGCCGCCAAAATCAGAAGCGCGATTACGGAGGTGGAAATAATAACGATGATATCCTGAGTTCCGATACCGAAAAGCACCACGATAGTTGTCACCAGAGCGGTAATGATAATGTCGAAAAGATTAATCGAGTCAATAACTGTGAACGCTCTGAACGCCATAATCACGAGAATAAAGCTTACGAGGTAGCTGAAACGATAGGGAACCATATTTGTGAAATGGAAGCCGTGCCAGATATAGTCGAGCTGGCGGATAATAAAGCTCATAACGAGGAAAAGAAGCAGACAGCCGTTGAAGATTTTCTCTCTGAGCTTGATTTTTTTCGATACCATAAACATAATACCGAGTACAATCGAAATAACTCCGCAAGCTATGTTGGGAAGTCCTTCGGTTGTGGCGGGAGCTACGAACGAGCCTGAGTTGGAAACAACCTGTCTTATGGCGTCCATAGTTCCGAGGAAGTCGTTTGACGAACCGATATTAATCTGGTATCCCGTGGGGAATGTCGAGCCCGCGGCGTGAGTGTTCTGAAGTCCGAAGAAAGCGGGCAGCATAAAGAACAGGGTGAGCATAACAGCTACTACCGAGCAAGCTCCTATACGGGCGAATCGGCGGCCGAATTCCTTTAAGCCGTCCCACGCGCATACGTTGTAGCCGATAAATATGAGCATCATAAATATGCAGGTGAAAAGACCGATATAGTAGTTAGCGAGTATGGAAAGAGCCAGAGTAATAATATAAAGTCTGAATTTTCCCTCACGCATAAGAGCGGTAAAGCCCATTACTACAAGCGGAGTCAACGCCGCTGTATCGAGCCAGATTTCACACCAATAATAACCCATAAAGAACGCCGAAAGCGCGAAACAGGTCGAAAAGATAACGAGCGATATGTCGTCGCGCTTGAACGTATATCGTAAGAACAACGCGAAAAATCCGCCTGCGAGACCGATTTTGAGCGCGACGGAGAATGTCAGGAACATATTGAGAATATCAATATTAGTGAATCCGAACAGACTCGAGGGCAGAATAACGGTCAAAAAGTTAAGCGGACTCGCCACATAATACGACATAAGCGCGAAATAGTTCGTGCCCGAACCCTGCGTCCAGGACCAGAACAGCGACTCGCCGTGTTTAAGCTTGTCCTGAAAATCTACCAGAAACGGAAAGTACTGGTGCCATAAGTCGGTAACAAGAATCTGCTTATCTCCGAACGGCTGGCATCCCATAACCGCGAACGCGATAAACATTAAGGCGAACGGAATAAGGAAAGAGAAAAGGACAAAAATATTTCTCTGGAAGAAAGAGCCTTCTCTCAGCGATGCCTGTTCGGGAACGTCAAAAAGCGACGGCTTGCTTATTACCTCGGCGGTCTCAACAACCGCCTCTTGCTTTTTCTTTTTTCTGGGCATACAAAAATCTCCTATCAAAATATAGTGTTACATTTTTACACATCGTATATAATAACACATTTTTATTTCAAGGTAAATATTAAAAATAAATAAATCTTTAGTAATTTCTGGACTTTTTTGTTATAAGTTGGTATAATTTTGCTAACGAGGTACAACATTATGAAAAACTTTTTAAAAAATTTTTTTGATATAAAATTCTGGAAATTCCTTTTGGTAGGCGTTATTAACACGCTTATCGGCGAAGGAATCCAGCTTTTGCTCTTAAATCCCCTTAACTGGAGCGCTTTCGCGTGGGGCGTAGGCGTCGCGGCGGTGATCGGAACGATCGTCGGAAGTATAGTTAGCTTTTTCCTTAATAAGTACTTTACTTTCCAGAACAAGGAGAAAAGCTTTAAGCAGGTTGTGCGTTTTACCCTGAACATCTGCGCGTGCCTGCTCATAAGAGTTATCGCCGCGACCGCTGTAAGCGAGCTTTGTAAGGCGGCGTCGATTTCTATGTTCGGTATGAGCGTGGAGAAATTCGCGGGCAATATGGGCTGGGCTGTCGGAGCGTGCGTGTTCGTAGCCTGCAACTATATCGGCCAGAGATTTTTCGCGTTCAAGGAAAAATAGATTTGAAAGGTTTTGAAAAAATGAAGAAGTTTTTTGGAATTATTCTCGCGGCGGCGGTTATGATTTCGGCTTTTTCGTCCTGCGCGGGAGGTAATACCGCGGATGTGACGGTTGCCGAAAGTACCCCCGAAAACGCTGAGGTAAAGCAGTTTAAGACGTCCGATTATGTTTTGAGCAGCGACTATAATTATAGTATAGGCGAAAAGGATATGTATTCCACCCTGCTTTTTTCTAAGGACAGGTATATCTACTCGAACTCAAAAGGTATCTACGTCAAGAAAGACCTTAGAAACGGCGGTAAAAAAATCTCGAAAAGACACCCGAGAACCGACTGGAGCAACGGCGCGGTGCTCTCCAACGGCAAAACCGTATACTATTTAATAGTAAAAGAGGGTACGGACTCGTCGTTTGAGTACGAGGTTTATTCCGTCGATATCGACGGCAAAAACGAGAAAAAGGAGCTTGGCGGTATCGGGCCCGCTACTCTTATCACGATTTATAACGGTTATCTCTATTTCCGCAACAGCCCCGACACCTCGGCGGAAAAGGACACGAGCATAATGCGCTATAAGCTCGGAAGCAAAAAGGACCCCGAGCTGATGTCGCTCGATTATCAGGTAAATTACACCTGTTTTTATAACGGAAGGATTTATTTCTCGAACGATAAGTTTTCCTCTCCCGAATCTCTCGAGAACAAAAAGGCGCGCTACGACGTGTACGCGCTCGATTTAGACACCGACGAAATCGAAAAAGCCGTCGATTACAGCTACGGCGAGAGCATAGCGGCAGCCGACAGCAAGGACGCGGCGTTCTATTCCCGCAAGGTCGGCGAAAAGGGCAAAATCTGTATAATTAACGACGAGAACGAAATAACCGAGTCCAAAAGATTCAAGGCGAAGGTAGACCCGTGGTTTGTCGATAAAAACAGCGAATACGCGGTTATGTGCGATTTTAACAAGAACACCCGCGAGGTTTTCCTTAAATATAATATAAAAACCTCTCAGCATAAGGTGCTCTCCAAAAGCCTTAAAAACTACAGCTGCGAAAAAATAACCTCGGGGCTCAAGCCGACGGATAACGTCTATATCGCGCTTTCCGCCGAGGGAAAGAAAGCCTACAGCAAAATCGCGGTGCAGAAAATACAGGGGGATAAGGCGTATAACCTGAAATTCGGCGGGAAAAATTATGTCGACGCCGACACCTTCTGGATCACCGACGACAAGCTCGTTGTCGAGGTAAACACAAAAATGAAGGTTTATGAGCTGAAATAAAAAACAGGCGGTTCAATGAGCCGCCTGTTTTTGTGTGATAGGAAATTACTAAAAAATGAATTAATATTCAAGTCAGCGAGTTGAAACATCTATCATCTTAACTGATTTCTTCGGGTTTTTAAATCACAAAACCGCCGTTTACGCCGAGGATTTGTCCCGTTATAAAGCCCGCCTTGCCGCTTGCGAGAAATACCGCGGCGTCCGCGATGTCCCGCGCCGTGCCGAGCCTTTGAAGCGGAGCTTCATCTCTCAGCGTTTTTCTTGTTTCTTCGTCGAAATCCTTCATCATATCTGTGTCTATAACCCCAGGGGCTATGCAGTTTACGCGGATATTCGACGGCCCGAGCTCCTTTGAGAGCGCCTTCGTAAGCCCGATCACCGCCGCTTTCGAGGCGCTGTAGTGAACCTCGCAGGAAGCGCCTGTTTCGCCCCACATCGAGCTGATGTTGATTATCGAGCCCGATTTTTTCCTGACCATAATCATTGCCGCCTCTCTCGAGCAGTAGAAAACGCCGTCGAGATTTACCGAGGTCATTTTTTTCCAGTCCTCGTCCGTAATATCGGTAAAAAGCTTCTGCTGAGATATTCCCGCGTTGTTGACGAGAACGTCTATATCGCCGAGGTCACGGAACATCTTCTTAACCGCCGCGCTGTCGGAAATATCACACCCGTAAAGAGTCGGTTTTATGCCGAATTTTTTATAGATTTTTTCAGATAATTCTTGTGCTTTAGAGCGGGATTTGTTATAATTGATTATAGGAGAATAACCGTTTTCCGCGAACGCCTTGGCACACGCCGCGCCTATTCCGCGGGAAGCTCCCGTTATCAGTACAGTTTTCATTAGAACACCTTCTTTTGGTTTATTGTACTATATATTTCGGGTTTTATCAATACAAAATACCTTTAGTAAAACCACACAAAAAAACAAGGTAAAATTGTCTAAAACGCCGATTATAAAAATTTTTATAAAACTTTGAAACTTTTTTCGGCTTTTGTGACACTACATTAGTGAAAGTCGGGAGCCCCGACAGCCAAATCCGCCTTTAAAAACAATAATTTTAAGGAGAAAATGAAAATGAAAATTTTAAAAAGAACAACGGGAATTATATTAACATTAATTATATCGCTCAGTGTTGTTGTATTTCCCGCGACGGCTTCCGCCGCGACGGCTGAAAACAAAACCGTTTCGCGATATATGAGCATTAACCTGACCTTCAATAAGAAGGAAAGCGACGAATACGAGTGTAAGGTTGAGAATAACGAGAAAAAATATATAAAAGTCGACGCTAACAACGAGGGCGGATACTACTGGCTTATGGTGAACGGCTTAAAGGCGACAAAATCCGAAAAGCCCATTATCACTATAACCGACACAAGAAGCGGTGTTGAAATCAAAAAATTTAAGATTACCGTAAACGAGGTCAAGAAATATAAGCACGCTAACGAAAAAATAAACAAGGGCGTATGGAAAGAAATCCATATCAAGAACCCTTACAACAAGGAGCACGTATTCTCCTATAATAAGAAAATCATAAAATTCGAAATGGGCGGCTTCGGCTACGGCAACGGCAACTGGAGTCACCATATAAAAGGGCTTAAAAAAGGAACGACTACCGTAAAGGTTAAGCTTGAAAAAACAAAAATCGTAATAGGTGAATTTAAGGTTACCGTAGGAAACTACAAGGCGACAATTAAAAAAGCCTATAAAAACAACAAGCTTAAGTATAACGAGCACCTTAAAAAGTCCTACTGGCTGAGCGACGGCGGCTCGATAAATTTAGGCGAGGCGATTAAGAACTTCCACGCAAACAGCAAAATCACGGTAAAAATCAAGAACAAATCGCTCCTCAAAACAATAAAGCTCAAGAAGGAAAAGTATACGCCCGAGGCGGTGGAGCTTTACGCTACTAAAAAAGGAAAAACAACGGTAGACGTATTTGAGAAGCGAGGCAAGGCGAAAAAGAAGAAGCTCGGAACGATCAGCGTTAAGGTAACAAGAGCTACGGACGCTGAGGTTTACGGCGCAAACCGCGAGTTCGATAACGACGGTATTTTCTACGAGTTCTTCGTACAGGTAGGCGATAAAGTCGACCTAAAGACAATTGTTACTAAGAGGTATCTTAACACCAATATTTCGAGCTTTAAAGACGACGAATATAAATTTACCTTTAAGGCTTCTCCTGCGGAAGTAATAACGGTAGACCAAAACGGAATATATACAATTTTAAGCAACGGAAATAATGATGTCTATTATACTATCACCTTTGCCGACGGTTCAAAGGTATCGGGCGGCGGAAGCTTCGATATCGTTGACGACGAATTCTTTGTATAAACAGTTCAACACGTCAAAATTAAAAAAATATTGTGCAAATTGCCAAAAATAAAAAAATCGGGAAAAGATGAAACTTTTTCCCGATTTTTTGACACTACAATAGTGAAAGTCGAAAACCCCGACAGCCAAGTCCGCCTTTAAAAACAAGTTTTATATAATAAAGGTTCATAAACGGCGGGTTTGACAGTCCGATAAAACAGGACTTCGAAAAGCAATATTTTTAGGGAGAAAAAGAAAATGAACATTTTAAAAAGAACAACAGGATTAATTTTATGTTTAATCATCGCGTTAAGCGTGGTTATCGCGCCCGCTTCCGTATCGGCGGCAAGCGCGGAAAAGAAAACTATGGTTCAGTATAATCAGTTGAACCTTGGATTTAAAAAGGCTGAAGCCGATAATTACGAGTGCGTTGTTGATAATAACAGCAAGGGTTATATTGAAATTGACGCAAAGAACGAGGGCAATTATTATTGGCTTATGGTTAATTCGGAAAAAGTAACGCCTGAAGATAAAAAGCCTGTGCTTACCGTATACAAGGTCGAAGGCGAGAATAAGACCGAGTATAAAAAATATGAATTTACCGTTACCGCCTATAAAAAGATAAAAATGTCCGACGCGAAGATTAATAAAAACACCTGGAAAGAAGTCAGAGTTAAGAATCCTTCTATAAAGGCACATAAGCTTTCTTATAATAAGAAAATAGTAAGATTTGACTCATATTACGGCGACACTAAAGGTAATTTCGATTATAACGTAAAAGGTCTTAAAAAGGGAACTACTAAAGTAAAGGTTTATTTTAAAGGTACTAAAAAGCTTATCGGTTCGTTTAAGATTACCGTAGGCGATTTTAAGGCGAAGGTTAAGAAGAAGTAT
>CADBSD010000038.1 GCA_902797225.1 uncultured Ruminococcus sp.
AGCGCGGGTTTAGAAGAAAAGTCGGAGTCCTAAGATTACAAGTGGTAAGTGGTAATAGTGGTAAGTGGTAAGTTATGGTCGGGAAGAAAGGTTGATATAAAGATGACCTTCAATTCCCGACCGAATTAGTATTTTAGGGCAAAGGGCTAAGGGAATGTCGGGAAGACAGGTTGATATAAAAATAACCTTCAATTCCCGACCAAATTAATATGCTCCGCAAGCGGAGCTTGCATATAAATACTGTCGGGACACCGTTGTGGTTTTCAAAACCGAGCTATCTGCTCGACATTTAATTGCGAATTACGCATTACGAATTGCGAATTATTAAAAGTCCGCTCTGTCTACACGACCTTCCCTTTGCCCTGTCCCCTGTGCCCTTTGCCCTTTTCCAAAAAGCCACCGACTTTTCTTCTAAGCCGCTCTAACTTAGAGCGGCTTACTTTCTTACCATTTATAAAGCTTATTTCCGCTCTTTTTAACTGACTTGCAATTTTTTGTCAGGATACAGTTTCCTTTTCCTTTCTTGCAGTAGAGCTTGTTGTTTTTAATCGTAACCTTGCCGAACTTGTGGCTTCCGTAAACGCCCGAGGTTGTGTTTTTGTAGGTCACAACCTGTATCGCCTGACGGCCGCCTTTTATTGTGTTGCCCGTTACGGTAACGCTTTTCTTCGAAATCGCGCTCGTTTTGCCGAAGCTCGCTATATTAACTCCGATTGAATAGGTCGTGTTGATACGGCTGCCCTTGGAGTATATCTTGTTATTCTTAACGGTGATACCTGCCGTGTTGTGGAGAGCCACAGCCTCGGAGGTCACGCCCGTGATTGTGTTGCCGATAAGCTTGATATTTTTGTGGTGCTTTTTGAGCCACTTATCCGTGCGGTTGGCACAAACGCCGCGGCTGCCTTTTATTACGCAGTTCTTTACTGTGATATTGCCGCAGGTCTGTCCCTTGAGATATTTAGCGAGGATATTATCGGTTGTGTCCGTCGTGGCGATATCTATCTGAAGCGCCTCCTCCAGAGAGTCGCTTTTTGTTTTTCCGACGGCAATAAGCTTACAGCCGTCTACAGTTACCTTTTTGCAGGCGATAAGCTCGACGGCGTGGCTTTTATAGTTGGTCTGGATATCGCACTTCTTTAAGGTTATGTTCGAGCTGTGCAAAAACCTGAATGTCGAGGTCGCGGTTTTCCTTGTCGCGTAGCCTTTTATTCTCCATTTTCCGCCGATTATCTTTAAGTTCTTAACGGGAGTCTGTTTCTTTGTTTTCGGGTCTACGGGGCTTACAACAAGGGTTTTGTTCTTGTCGGTCTGATATATCGTAGCGCCTGTCGCGATTAAGGTTTTGTTGTTGCCGGGCATAAGTACGCGCTGAATACTAATCTTCTTCTTGGGCAGGACGATTGTCCTTTTTTTGTTGCCCGAAAGCAAAAAGCATAAATCGTTGCCTGTCGCGAAGGCGTTGCCCTTGGTGGGGATAAATTTAATGCTTCCGTCCTTCTGCTTTTTGCCGCAGATACGGTTGTGGTGCTCGTTATATACGGGTTCTTCCTTGTAGGGCTCGCTTGAGGGAGCGCTCAGCTCGTCTCCGGGCTCTGTCGCTGATTCTGTAGGCGCTTCTGTAGCGGGTTCTGTAGCAGGTTCTGTAGCGGCTTCCGTAGGCTTAAGAATTGTTACAGGGACGGTGGGTACTTCAAATACTGTCGGCTCAAACGCCGTATCCTCAGCGCCGTCGTCCGTACTCGCGTATACGGCTGTAAAACAGCTCATAGCCATAATTGCCGCGATAGTAAATAAAATAAGCTTTTTCATTTTATTTCTCCTTTTCGTCATTTTCTACAGTTATATTTGTAATTTTAATCTTATAGCTGTCGTTACCCTTGTTTTTACGTCTTTTTTCCGCGAGATTGTTCTTGTAGACCATATCGCCGATAAACGAGCCGAGCATACCTACTATAAGGTAGATAAAAACGTAAATCGCCCAGTGGTAGTAGTGGCTGTAAATCAGCACGCTGCCGATGTAGATTATCGGAGCGATAAGCGGGAAGGTAAAGTCAACCCCGCGTTTCCAGGAAAATATAAAGCCCGAAAGCAGGGCTGTCCCCGGGAATACAAACTGGTATTCAATCGCGTCGTATTTATAATTCTCGCCCTGGAAGAATACGGGCATAACAAGGTAAATCAGGGCTATTATTACCGCGAACGGCAAATATTTCTTCGCTAAATTCCACATATTTTTCTCCTAAAATCTCGTATATATATTATTATACTCCCGCGGGCGTTTTATTTCAAGATAAGTTTAGTTACATATTGTTAATTAAATCTTTTTGTGTTACAATATTCCTTGTGATACAAACAAGCTCAATCTCGGAACCGGTGATTTACATATGAAAAAACTTTCCATAATTATAATAACGTTAATAATGCTGACGGCTTTCAGCGCGTGCTCGGGCGAAAAGCCGAAAAAGCCGACTCAAAGCGCCTCGACCGCCGCTGATATGACGGCAAAAGCGAGCACAACCGCGACTGAGGCTCAAACGACAAAGCCCGCCCGCGCGAAAAAGGTAACGAAGCCTACCGAAAAAAAGGAAAAAAAGCCCAAAAAAACCAAGCCGACGACACTGCCGCCCACTCAGGGACGCACCAGACCGAACACTCACATAGTCGTGACCTCCCCGCCCAAGGGCAGTTTTTCCTCAAGCGACTTTGAGTTCGTATATAAAAATCATAAGATTAATTTCAACGACAAGCTCGAGGACGTTTTCAAGCTTTTCGGCGACGACGCGTCGATAGGCGAGCTTTCCTCAACCCGCAACGAGTACGAATACGACGATTTTATCATAACGACCTACAAAAAGGATAAAAACGACGAAGTCGAGCGCGTGGACTCGATAGAGATTATAGACGAGGGCGCCAAAACAAAGAAAGGCGCGAAGCTCGGAATGTACGCCACACAGCTGAAACGCCTCTACGGCGACCCGAACAAGCTGACTGAAACCGAGTATGTCTACGGCTCGGGAGCGAAAACCCTGACTTTCTCCTACGAGGGAAATATCGTAACCGACATACTTTATAAGTATAAGCACTGAGCGGACAGCGCTGTAGTAAAATCTATCCGCTAAAACTTGGAAAAAGTATTGAAATTTATTGAATTATATGTTATTATACTAGACGGACTTAAATCCGACAAGCTGGTATAGCTCAGGCGGCAGAGCGCATCCTTGGTAAGGATGAGGTCGGCAGTTCGAGCCTGCCTATCAGCTCCAAAACCCGC
>CADBSD010000039.1 GCA_902797225.1 uncultured Ruminococcus sp.
CCTTTAATCTATATGGAGCGGATAAGGGGAATTGAACCCCCAACCTCAGCTTGGGAAGCTGATGTTTTACCACTAAACTATATCCGCAGTGATATTAAAGTTTCGCTACTCCCGTTTCTCTCGCGGCTCTAACCACCGCTTCGGCTACGGCTTTTCCTACGCGCTTATCAATCGCTTCGGGAATGATATACTCAGGAGATAGCTTATCTTCAGTTACAAGCTCGGCTATGGCATAGGAAGCGGCTACCTTCATTTCCTCGTTAATTTCGCTCGCTCTGCAATCCAAAGCTCCTCTGAACATTCCTGGGAAGCAGAGCACGTTGTTTATCTGGTTCGGGAAATCGGAACGTCCCGTACCCACAACCTTAGCTCCCGCTTTTTTAGCTAAATCGGGCATAATTTCGGGAGTAGGATTAGCCATAGCGAAAACAATCGGGTCTTTTGCCATAGATTTAATCATATCCTGACTTACGATTTTTGGAGCGGAAACGCCTAAGAATACGTCAGCGCCATTCATAGCGTCGGAGAGTGTTCCTTTTTTATGCTCGCGGTTTGTAATCGTCGCCATATATGCCTGCTCCGAATTAAGCTTATCGTCACCCTCGCATACTATACCTTTGCTGTTTACAAGCGTAATATCCTTTACGCCGATATTCATAATATGCTTGGCTATAGCGATACCCGCCGAGCCTGCTCCGCTAATAACGACCTTGACGTCCTCTATTTTTTTATTAACAATCTTTAAAGCGTTCATAAGCGCCGCGGCTACGATAACGGCTGTACCGTGCTGGTCGTCGTGAAAAACAGGAATGTCGCATACTTCCTTAAGCTTTCTTTCTATCTCAAAGCATCTTGGAGCGGCGATATCCTCGAGGTTAATTCCTCCGAAGCTTCCACTTATAAGGTAGATAGTTCTCGCGATTTCATCAACGTCCTTACTTCTTACGCAGATAGGGAACGCGTCTACGTCGGCGAACTCCTTAAAAAGCGAGCATTTGCCTTCCATAACGGGCATACCCGCTTCAGGGCCGATATCCCCAAGTCCCAGTACCGCCGTACCGTCCGTGACAACAGCTACAAGATTGTTTCTTCTAGTAAGCTCAAAGCTCTTTTCATAATCTCTGTGTATTTCCATACAAGGCTCAGCTACTCCGGGGGTGTAAGCCAGAGCGAGCTCCTCATTTGTATTTATAGGCGCTCTTGAGATTACTTCTATTTTTCCATTCCATTCATAATGCTTTTTTAAGCTTTCCTGCCTGATATCCATATTATTACTCCTTATCTTAGGCTAACCCTTATAATAAAATTACCGCTGTCTATTATACATACTTTTTTGCTTTTGCGCAAGTGTATTTGACATTTAAATAGATATATTATTTGACATTTAAATAGATATATTATAAAATATCCTTGCGAGTAAATTGAACAGTCGCGGGATTATTTTGAAAAGAATCTTCCCGAGGAAAGTCCGGGCTCCACAGAGCGATAACAACGGCTAACGGCCGCCGAGGGCGACCTCAGGGACAGTGCAACAGAAAATAACCGCCGATTTATCGGTAAGGATGGAAAGGTGAGGTAAGAGCTCACCGCTGGTATGGAGACATACCTGGCGTGTAAACCCTGTTTGGAGCAACACCGCGGAGGGAAATATTGTCTGCTCGGCATTCCCATGGAGGTGGCGTTGAGCAAGTCGGTAACGGCTTGCCAAGATAGATGACTGTTCACGACAGAACCCGGCTTACAGATTTAGTCGCGATAAATAAGGAGCTCTGTTTTAGCGGAGCTCCTTGATTTATATGATAGAGAAAATAACTTAAAACTTGTATAATTGCGCTAAGAGAAAGTCTGATGCGTTAATCTCGCGCGCTTTCTTGTTTTAATACTTTCTCGGCGCATTTTATTCCGTCTACAGCGGCGGAAATAATTCCGCCTGCGTATCCCGCGCCTTCGCCGCAGGGATATAAACCCTCGACTGATACCGATTGTAAAGTATCCTTGTTCCTTATAATTCTGACGGGGGAGGAGCTTCGTGTTTCAGCGCCCGTAAGCAAAGCGTCGAAGCTTGAAAAGCCGTCGAAATATCTGTTCATTTTTACAATCGCCTCGCGCATACTGTTTGTAACAAAATCGGGAAGTATACTATCCATTTCCGAAAACTCATATCCTCTTTTATAGCTTGGAATTACCTCTCCGAATGATGTTGAGATTTTATGGTTTAAAAAATCTCCGACTCTCTGAACAGGAGCTTTATAATCTCCGCCGCCGAATTTATAGGCGGCTTTTTCTATTTCTCTTTGAAATTCAATCCCCGCGAGCGGGTGAGAGCTTTTGTAGTCCTCGGGATTAACGCCGACAAGCAGCGCGGAATTTGAATTATCGGCGTTTCTGTCAAAATAACTCATACCGTTTGTGCAAACCATATTTTCTTCGCTCGTGGCGGGAACAACCTCGCCGCCGGGGCACATACAGAACGTATAAACGCCTCGTCCGTTTTCGGTTCTGACATTGAGCTTATACGAAGCTGAACCAAGACGCTCGTTTCCCGCAAATTTCCCGAACTGACTTTTGTCAATATTTTCTCGTAAGTGTTCGATTCTCGCGCCGACAGAAAACGGCTTTTGCTCCATAATTATACTATTGTTATAAAGCATTTTGAACGTATCGCGTGAGCTGTGGCCTATAGCAAGAATAATATTATCCGTTTCAATAATGCTTTCGTTTCCGTTCTTTTTTATTACCGCTGAGGTAATTTTATTGTCCTTTGTTTTATAGCCCGTGAATTCAGTGTGGAAGTACACCTCACCGCCGAGCTTTATAATATGATTTCTGATGTTTTTAACAACATATCTCAGGTTATCGGTGCCTATATGCGGTTTAGCGTTATACAGTATTTCCTCGGGAGCGCCGTGATTTACGAATTCTATAAGCACCTTTCTTGCTCTTGAGTCTTTTGTACCTGTGTTTAGCTTACCGTCGGAAAACGTTCCGGCACCGCCTTCACCAAACTGGATATTAGACGAGGTATTAAGTATTCCTGTTTTTATGAAAGAATTAACGTCTTTTATTCTTGTATCACAATCAGCTCCGCGTTCAATTATAATCGGTCTGGCGCCTGCCATAGCGAGTATCAGCCCCGAAAACATTCCCGCGGGGCCGAAACCGACTATCACAGGGCGTTGAACTGGTATTTTTATATTATTGAGCTTGTACTCGTAAGGCTCAGTGATTTTTGCTTTATTAGATTTTGATTTAGATATTACTTTGTTTTCGTCAAGGCTCAGAGTTACATCCAAACTCGTGAGGAAATGAACGTCATTTTTTCGTCTGGCGTCAATTGAACGACGGAAAAGTGAAATATGTTTTATCGCTTTTTCGTCTACTCTGAGCTCCTTAGAAGCTTTTTTTAGAATATCCTTGTCGCTGTAGTTTAGTTCAAGCCTAATATTATTTATTCTTATCATAAGCTTTCTCCCACGATAATACCGCTTGCGAAAGCGAAGTTAAGATTAAATCCTCCGCAGTCGCCGTTAATATCTACAGCCTCGCCGCAGATATATAAGTTATTAACAAGCCTGCTTTCCATTGTTTTCGGATTAATCTCGCTTCCCAAGACTCCGCCTGAGCAAACCTGAGCCTTAGAAAAATCCAGAGGCTTTTTAACCTTGAACTTCCAGTCGTAAATTGTATCGCAAATGTTTTCAATTTCATTATTTAACAGCGTTGAGATTTTTCTGTTTAACTTTTTTATACCCGCGGATTTAAGTATAGCTACTCCGAGATTATTGACATAAAAGCCGTCCAGAAAACGGGTGATTTCTCTTTCTTTAAACCTTTCCCTGTTAAACTTAAGGACATAAAAAAGTTGTCCGTAGTTTTCCTTTACGAAATTAAGATTAAGACTTACTACGGGGTTTTGTAAATCCTTCACATATGAGCTTAAATTAAATATACAGATTCCAGACAGAGCGTTTTCCGTGAATTGTATTTCTCCGCCTTCGGTTTTTATCAGCTTGTCGCCGTCATATAAGCTCACTATACCTTTTTGTCTTACGCCTTTAATAGAGGGCATTAGGCTCTTATCAACAACCTCAAGCGGACATAAGGCGGGGGAAAGGGGCACGATTTTATGACCAAGCTTTTTTAATATTTCTATTCCGCTTTTGTCCGAACCGAGCTTAGGAGCGGCGGGCGAACCAGTAGACACAACAAGCTTTCTGCAACCATAATTAGTTTTATCGGTTTTAACGATAAATTCATTATTCTTTTTTTCGACTGATTTAACAAATGTATCCTGGATAATCTCAACTTTTAATTCCTCAAGCTTAAAACGCAGTAAATCAAGCACAGTAGTCGCGTGATTGGAAAAAGGATAAGTTCTCCCTTCGCTATCCATATTTGTTGACAACCCAAGATTTGAGAATTGCTCCAAAACTTTTACCATAGAGCATTTTTTATATACTGTTTTCAGTTCGTCTTTAAAGCTTCCGTGATAATAATCTGTATTATCGGCGTTTAAATTTGATAAATTACATCTTCCGTTGCCTGTTGAGAGCAGCTTTCTACCGATTTTGCTCTGCTTTTCGAGAATAACGACGCTTTTATCGGGATTGTTTTCCTTCGCTTTTACAGCGCACATCATTCCCGAAGCGCCGCCGCCGATTATGATAATATCTTTTTTTATCATTTTTTCACATCCTAAAAGTAAAGGGCGAAAAACCGCCCTCTAAATCACTTATTAAAAACTGTACCAATCGCTCCGAACAAGCCCATACTCGCCAGCGCCATAATAATACCCGCGAGCAGTACGCCGCCCATACAGGCGATAACGCTCTTTTTAAAATCCAGGTCAAGAAAGCTCGCGGCTAAAGTTCCTGTCCAAGCTCCTGTACCAGGGAGGGGAATACCTACGAAAAGCATAAGAGCAATGTATATACCGCGTTTTGATTTACTCTGAAGTTTCTGACCGCCTTTTTCGCCTTTTTCATAGCAGAAAGTAAAAAATCTGCCGATAAACTTTTTATCCTTACCCCAAATAAGTACTTTTCTGGCGAAAAAGAAAATCAGCGGAACAGGCAGCATATTGCCGATAATGCAGATAATATAACACTGCCATGCGGGCAGTCCCATACCTATTCCTACAGGTAAAGCGCCTCGAAGCTCTACAATCGGTACCATTGATATTAAAAACACTATTAAATACTTAACCATAATTTTCTCCTATAATGAATTTCAACTTAAATATTATACATTAGAACATTAAATATTTCAACCTCCCGCATTGACTTATATTAAAAATAATTGTAAAATAATAGGGATAATTTGTGAGGTAAATGAAATGAGTAATTCTATTATAAAAAAGAAAAATGTTTTTTATATAATTATGATGATACTTATCGGAATATATATGTCTTTTATCTGGTGGCATTCAACTCTTTCCGCCGATGAATCCTCTTTGGAAAGCGCCGCGGTGTTGGAATTTGTGACAAGATTTCTTAAAAGTATTGGATTTACCGCCGAGCTTACAGACCATATTATCCGAAAATCAGCGCATTTCTGCGAATTTGCCTTACTGGGATTTCTTACAATATGGTGCGGCTGGCTTAAAAACCACAGGCTTATCCGTAATTTTACAACCGCGGGTTTCGTATGTTTAGGTACGGCGGTTATCGACGAACTGGTACAAATCGGTTCAAAAGGACGTTCCGCCGAGGTAACTGACGTCGCTTTGGATTTCTGCGGAGCTGTTTCGGGCGTAATCTTTTTTATAATTATTATTTCTATTGTTAAAATATTCAGAAAAGCAGAATAAAAGAAAGGATATGAGAACTATGAGTGAAACTGTAAAAAAAGGCAACAAAATGGGTTACGCCAAGATGTTCCCGCTTATAATGTCTATGGCGCTGCCCGCGATGTTTTCAATGACGGTAATGGCTCTTTACAATGTCGTAGACAGTGTTTTTGTAGGACACCTCTCAGACGGAACAGTCGCGCTTGAGGCAACCTCTTATTCATATCCTCTGCAAATGCTTCTTATAAGCTTCGCTGTCGGTACCGCAATCGGTACAAACTCGCTTATTTCCCGAAGACTCGGAGCGGGGAATCAGAAAGAAGCCGATTTAGCCGCTACGCACGGAATTATACTCGCGCTGTTTACGTGGGTATTGTTTATATTTATAGGTATTTTCGCGGTCAAGCCGTTTCTGTCGATTTACGGCTGTAAGGGAGCTACCTTACAGTACGGTATACAGTATTTGACGGTCGTTTTAACCTTATCGGGTTTCAGTATGATACAGGTAAGTATTGAGAAATCCTTACAGGCTACGGGAGATATGATTTTCCCGATGCTGTTTCAGCTCGCGGGCGCCTTTACAAACTTGATATTTGATCCTTTGTTTATCTACGGAATAGGACCTTTTCCCGAGCTAAGGGTTATGGGCGCGGCTGTAGCTACAGTTCTCGGCCAGTTTGTCGGAATGGTGTTCGCCTTAATCGTAATGTTCAAAAAGAAAAACAAGATACACGTAACTTTCAAGGGCTTTAAGCTTAACGGAAGTACAATAAAGGATATTTACGCCGTTGGTGTTCCGTCAATTATTATGCAGAGCATATCATCGTTTATGATATTCGGAATGAACGCTATTTTATCCGCGTATAAATCCGCCGTAACAATTCTCGGCGTATACTTTAAGCTCCAGAGCTTTGTGTTTATGCCTTGTTTCGGACTTAACCAGGGCGTTCTTCCCGTTATGGGCTTTAATTACGGCGCTAAAAACAAAAAACGTGTGTATTCCGCTATTAAATGCGGTATCTGCGTAGCGATTGTTATTATGGCAATAGGAACAGCTTTGTTCCAGCTTGTACCTGATAAGCTATGCGCTATGTTCAACGACGATCCTCACCTTATAGCGAACGCCGTTCCAGCTTTCAGAACGATAAGCCTGTGCTTCATACCCGCGGCTGTTTCTATAATATTTATCTCACTGTTCCAGGCGACAGGCAAGGGGCTCAGAGCGCTTATGCTTTCTTTTACAAGACAGCTTATATTTATTCTTCCCGTAGCGTTTTTACTGTCGAGATTTTTCGATTTACACGCCGTTTGGTTCGCGTTCCCGATTGCCGAGGCAGCGACGCTCGTACTCGCTTTTGTACTGTTTATTCAGCTTACCAAAACTGACTTTAAAAAACTGGATAATTAGTTATAATTGATATCGCCACGCATATAATTTTGTGAGGTGATATAATGGACAATCCCGAAACATTGAATTACAGCGACGGCTGGAAGCCTGTATATAACCCCGTTGTATATGACAGCGCGGAAGCTGTATCGGAAGAATCCGTGGAGGAAAAGAAGAAAAGTAAAGAGGGAAAACCTCTTTTGCTTACGATTCAGATTATTCTCTGTGTTACGGCTGTTTTATCTCTGTACGCGTTAAAATCATTCAGTCCTGATTATTTTAAAGAAGTTTATAACTGGTACGATAAAAACCTCAACAATGAGGTAATTCTAACCGAAACATTTAAGGATTTCAGCTTGGATAACCTGATAAATGCGGTTTCAGGTAAGTAGCTTTAAAATCCTGATATCCTATCCCGCGCTGGCGGTAATCACTCTTATAGTGCTGAGTAATGTTTATACGAACTATCTTTTATGCCTGACGGCGGTTCTAATCCACGAAACAGGTCATCTTATACCGATGTTTCTTTTCGCTTTAAAGCCCGAGGCGTTGGAAATCAGGGCGTTTAACATTAAGATTATCGCTAAAGCCCGCTACAACACAAATTTTTTCAGAGATTTTATAATTACAGCTTCGGGAGCTCTTTTTAATTTATTTGCTTTTTTATTCTTTTTTAGAATTAATATTGATTTAGCGTATGTAAATCTGTTTATAGCGCTGTTTAATCTTTTGCCCGCCTCGTCACTTGACGGCGGACAACTTATATTTTTAGCTCTTTCAAGAGCGTTCAGCCGAAAAACTACCGCCAGAATTATTGATATAATAACGATAATTACGGCGTTGCCGATTTTCTTTTTCGGAATACTGATTCTTTTTTATTCAAAATATAATTTTTCCTTACTGATAATAGGAATCTATTTGGTTTTATCTTTGTTTTTTCGAGAGGAAAAGTATCTTTAACGGAGGAAATATGATTAACAAGGACGTTGAAAAGCTATTATTAAAGGTACAGAAGCCGGGGCGTTATGTAGGCGGAGAAATGAACTCCGTAGTAAAAAATAAGTCTGAGGTAGACGTACGCTTCGCGTTTTGCTTTCCCGATACATACGAAATAGGAATGTCGCACCTCGGAATGAAGATTTTATACAGCGTTTTTAACGACGTTGAGTATATCTGGTGCGAGAGAGTATTCGCGCCTTGGCTCGATATGGAAGAACAGATGATAAAGAATAATATTCCTCTGTTCGCGCTTGAAAGCGGTGACGCTATAACCGATTTCGACTTTATCGGTTTTACGCTCCAGTATGAGCTTTCTTTTACAAATGTTCTTAATATGCTTAAGCTCGGGAATATTCCGATTAAATCCTCCGAAAGAAAAGAGCTCTCTCAAATTGTTGTCGCGGGAGGCCCATGCGCCTGCAACCCCGAACCCTTGTCTGATTTTATAGATATCTTTTTTATCGGCGAGGGAGAGGAAGTCGATTTAGAGGTTATTGAGCTCTATAGAAAATGCAAATCCGAAAACAAAACAAAGAAGGAGTTTTTAAAGCTCGCTTCTCAGATTAAGGGAGTTTATGTTCCCGCTTTGTACGAGGTTGAATATAAAGACGACGGCACTATAAAAAGCTTTATTCCAAAGGACGGAGCTCCAGCGGTTGTAGAAAAACGCCTTATGCTCAATATGGACGAGAGCTACTATCCCGAGAATTTTGTTGTTCCGAATATAGAAATAGTACATGACAGAGCCGTTTCAGAAATTTTCAGAGGGTGTATAAGAGGCTGCCGTTTTTGCCAGGCTGGATTTTTGTACCGTCCCGTTCGTGAAAAGTCGATTGACGTAATTGATAAACAGTGCCACACGCTCTGTAATAACACAGGCTACGACGAGGTATCTCTTTCTTCTCTTAGTTCGTCCGATTATACCGAGGTCGTAAAGCTTCTTGAAACGCTTACGCGGTGGTCTACAGACGAAAAGGTCAGTATTTCTCTGCCGTCCCTCAGAGTTGACGGTTTCAGCGACGATATCCTCAGTAAAATAAATACGGTTCGAAAAAGCGGACTGACATTCGCTCCCGAAGCGGGTACTCAGCGTTTAAGGGACGTTATTAACAAGAACGTTTTCGAAAACGAACTGATGCAAACCTGCTCCAAGGCGTTCAACGCGGGTTGGACAAAGGTTAAGCTGTATTTTATGATTGGTTTGCCAACTGAAACGTATGAGGACGTAGAGGGTATAGCTCATCTCGCTCAGAAAGTCGTAGATACGTATTATCATTGTGAGAACAAGCCAAAAGGAAAGGGCGTTATGGTTACGATTTCGACCGCGTCGTTCGTGCCGAAGCCGTTCACGCCGTTCCAGTGGTTTGCCCAGAATTCCAGAAAAGAGCTAATGGACAAGCAGCTCCACTTAAAGGAAACGATTACCACAAAGAAAATTAATTACAATTATCACGACGCTGATACAAGCTATATTGAGGCGGTTTTTGCCAGAGGTGACAGAAAACTTAACGCCGTTATGGAAAAGGCGCTTGAGAAGGGTTTTCATTTTGACGGCTGGGGTGATTGCTTTTCTATTGAAAAATGGCTTGAGATTTTTGACGAATGCGGTATAGACCCCGATTTTTACGCTTGCAGACAGCGTGATTTTGACGAAATACTTCCGTGGGATTTTCTCGATTACGGCGTAACAAAGGATTTTTTGAAAAAAGAATGTGAAAAAGCGTATAAAGATACTACAACTCCGCACTGCCGTTTAAAATGCTCAAATTGCGGAGCGAATAAATACGGGGGAGGCGTGTGCTTTGAAAGACGTTAGAGTATGGTTTATAAAAAAAGACGAGTGTAAGTACATTTCTCATCTTGATTTGAACCGCTGTATGCTCAGAGCTCTGCACAAAAGCAGAATACCTATCTGGCACACAGAGGGCTTTAACGTACATCCCTACGCCACATTTCCGCTTCCTCTTTCTCTGGGGTTTGAGGGAAAACGCGAGTGTATGGATATCCGTTTGGTTGAGGAATGCGATTTTATTTCTATAAAAGAAAAATTAAATGATTCACTTCCTGAGGGTATACGGGTTTTTGATATAACGGAGCCGCAGATGAAAGCTAAAGAAATAAGCTTCGCGGTGTTCGATATCAGGATAACTTCCGATACATTGTCAGGTGATAAGGTTTTTGAGATAATGGACGAGCTTCTGAAAAAAGATGAGGTACTTGTCGAGAAAAAGACCAAGAAAAAGGGAATAAAGGAGATAGATATTAAGCCGTATCTTAATAATTTCAAGCTTGAAAGAAATATAGGAGGAGCGGTTCTTAATATAACGCTTCCCGCGGGAAGCGTAACGAATATAAATCCCATGCTGATAGAAAAGGCTGTGGAGAGATATTACGGCGTTGAGCTTGATTTCAGCGTAATAAAAACCGATATGCTGGATAAAAATCTAAAAAGTTTCAAATAAAACTTGATTTTTTCCTCGGCTTATTATATAATAGTCGAGGTCGATAAGCAGAGATGTCCGAGAGGCCGAAGGAGCATGATTGGAAATCATGTGTACGGGTACACCGTACCGAGGGTTCGAATCCCTCTCTCTGC
>CADBSD010000040.1 GCA_902797225.1 uncultured Ruminococcus sp.
GCGGAGACGGCGAGATTCGAACTCGCGGGGGATTGCTCCCTAACTGATTTCGAGTCAGCCCCGTTATGACCACTTCGATACGTCTCCCTATTTAGTTTACCCTATTGATTTTACTTGTAATTTCTGAATTTGTCAAGTGTTAGTTTATTAATTACTATTTTTTAAGCTGTATTTCAGCATTGTAACTTGTAAAGAATTATTCAATTTGTTAGAATAAAAGCGGTAAAAAACAATTATTACTGTTTTTCAAGGAGGACTCACTTATGGAGAAAAATGGCTCAATATTATTAAAAGTTGCAAGTGTACTTATGATTATCGGCGGAATTTTAGGAGCTTTAGCAAGCATACTTTTCGGCTTTTTAGGCGGTTTGCTTAATGAATCTTCAACTAACGCTGAATTACAGGAAGCGGCTAACAAAGCAGGCTCTGACGTTAGTACTTTAGCAAAGGTCTTATGGATTGTAACTATTATTACCGTTATTTGCTCTGTAATCGAGATTATCGCGGGCTACAAGGGAATTAAAAACTGGAATAACCCTTACTCGGGTAAGAGTCTTATGATTTGGGGTATTGTTTGCGCTGCAATCGCGGTAATAGTTAACGTTGTTTCCGTCGCGTTTGGCAACAGCGTTTCTGTCATTTCTATTATTACAGGTCTTTTTGTTCCTGTTCTTTATATTATAGGAACAATTCAGCTTCATAAACAAGCGTAAATTCAAAACTAATATTCGGCGTCTTGGTTTACCAGGGCGCCTTTTTTGTTTGTCAATCATCTTGTTATCGCATATTATAAAAAAGATACAGGTGGTGGTAATATGGCATTTACGGACAGAGAGCTATTCGCGAGACTTATTCAGTGCGAAGCGGGTGGGGAAGGCATTGAGGGTATGAGAGCTGTCGCCTCGGTAGTGATGAACAGAGTCTACGCTCAAAACGGAGAGTTCGCCAGGGTTTCAAACGGCGGAAACGTACGAGCTATTATTCTTCAGAAAGGTCAGTTCACCTGCACGAGAACGGAAAATAATAAACAGAACATTTATAATATGAACCCGACAGATATCCATTACGAGGTCGCCGACTGGGCGCTTGCGGGGAATACCTCGTCCGCCGTCGGAAACTCGCTTTTCTTTTTCAATCCATTTTCCTCACAATGTCCGAACTATTTCCCGACAAACGTTGGAATAATCTACAACAAAATCGGTAAACATTGTTTTTACGCGCCTACAGAGGCGTACAAAAATACTTAGGAGGTAATTTATGACAAATCACGAAAAACATAATGACGCTAACGATTTCAACAGTATTGATTTAAATAATCTGTATAATTTAAACCGCTGTCTTAGCGGTGAATGTGTGAGCAATGTGCTTTCCGACCAGGTGCCTGTTCCTACTTTGGAGGAGCTGGCTCAGGACAGAGTACCCAATCCCGAAAGAAATCAGGCGCTGCAAAGCGCTCTTAACGAAACCGCGTTTATGGATTCAAGCCCTATTCTGGGAAATCCCGCTCAAATGTATATGCCGATAACAAAACAGCAGAGTGAAAAATACCCGACTCCCGCGATAGTCAACGAAGAAATTGAACAAAATGATAAAAACACTCAAAACATAGACAACGGCGTTACCGCCGCGGATTTATTCGTGCCTTACGAGGTCACCAGAGAAAGCCTGCAATATTTAAACGGTTTCATAAGAACTCAAATAGGACGTCGTGTTACAATCGATTTTCTTATCGGAAGCGATAACCTGCAATCAAAAACAGGCTATCTGTTAGCCGTAGCTCAGAATTATCTGCTTTTAAACGAGCTCGATACCAACGACGTGACAGCCTGTGATTTATATACTATGAAATTTATAAGGTTCTACTATTAAATAAGCTCTGAGATTATACTGTTTGAAACGAGAAATCCTTTATCGGAAAAGCTTACCGAATCATTCTTAATATCCAGATATCCTGCTTTATTATAAATATTAATCTTATTCAGAAAGTCTTTGGAAACATCTTCTCCAAAGGCTTTTTTATATTCGTCCAGACTCAGCCCGCTTTTAAGTCTTAGCTTTAGCATAATATATTCTTCCTTAGTGCCTCCGATACCGTCGTTTATAATTATGTTATTCTTAAAATCCTCTACGCTTCTGCCGTAATAAAACCGCCTGCCGTCTAAAAAAGAATGTGCCGCGGCTCCGATACCAAGGTAATCATTAAGATTCCAGTATTTTAAATTATGCCTGCTCTCAAATCCCGGTTTTGAAAAATTTGAGATTTCATACTGATTGAAACCGTTTTCTCTGAGATACTCTATAGAATAAAGGTATAAATCCGAGGTCATATCCTCATCGGGAAAATTGTATCTATCCTGATTCTTATAGAAAAATGTGTTTTCCTCCAGTTTAAGAATATAGGAAGAAATATGCTTTACTTCGGTATTAACACAAAAATCTATAGTTTCTCTAAGGCTTTCTTGTGACTGTTCGGGAATTCCGAGCATAATATCCAGGGAAATATTATCAATTCCTGCTTTTTTGATAAGCTCAATCGTGTTTATAACGTCCTCGCGGCTGTGGATTCTCCCGAGTTTCTTAAGCTCGTTTGAGTTTGCGGACTGTATACCGAGGGAAACGCGGTTTAATCCGATTTCTTTTACTTTTTCAAAGTCAAAGAACTTACCTGATGAAGGGTTAGCTTCCATAGTTATTTCCGCGTTATTTGTAACGTTAAAGTATTCTTTTACGCTCTTTATAATCTCATAAACTGAATCAGCGCCTAAAACGCTCGGTGTTCCGCCGCCGAGATAAATCGTGTCTACCGTTTTATCGGTTTTGCCGCTCCAATATTTAACGCTGTTTTTCAGCAAATCAACGTATTCTATATAATTGGCTTTATTTCCGCGCATACTAAAAAAATCGCAGTAAGGACATTTACTGCGACAATAGGGAATATGTATATAAATTCCCAGTGAATTACTGTTCATAATAACTCCTATAAAAATAAAGTCCTATAAAATGGGGTGAGGCAGAAACGTCTGTCTCTGCCCCAAATTTGGAAGGTATATGAAAAAATAGGAAAAATCAATTTTGTTACAAATATATTACAATATACTAACAAATTTGTCAAGCAATTTTAAAGAATTTTTTTAACTTCTTAAAATTTCTTTTTATTTATTGACATAAGTGTCTTTAATTAGTAAAATATTAGAGTTTGAACAGAGTATAAATAGTAAAAAGCAATCCTTAAGGAGGATTCTATGAGCACCTTAAAACAGGAAATAGACAAGAGAAGAACCTTCGCTATAATTTCCCACCCTGACGCGGGTAAAACTACGCTGACGGAAAAGCTTCTTCTTTACGGAGGAGCGATAAATCTCGCGGGTTCGGTTAAGGGTAAGCGTACCGCGAAGCACGCGGTTTCAGACTGGATGGAAATAGAAAAACAGAGAGGAATTTCCGTTACCTCGTCAGTACTCCAGTTTAAATATGACGGTTACTGTATCAATATTCTCGATACCCCAGGACATCAGGACTTCTCTGAGGATACCTACAGAACACTTATGGCCGCGGATTCAGCGGTAATGGTGATCGACGCCTCAAAGGGTGTTGAGAACCAGACGAAAAAGCTTTTTAAGGTTTGTGTAATGCGTCATATACCGATTATTACGTTTATAAACAAAATGGATCGTGACGCGAGAGATCCTTTTGAATTATTGGAAGATATAGAAACCGTGCTCGCTATCAATACTTGTCCTATGAACTGGCCTATCGGTTCAGGTAAGGAATTCAAGGGCGTTTACGACAGAGAAACAAAGGCTGTTCTCGCTTTTACCGCAAATAACGGTCAAAAAGAAGTCGAGGAAGAAATTATCCCGATAAATGACAGCAGACTTGATGAATTACTTGAGGAGAAGAAACAGGATTTACTTGACGAGATTGAGCTTTTAGACGGAGCGGGGGACGAGTTTGATTTAAATCAGGTTCGAAACGGCGAGCTGACTCCCGTATTTTTCGGCTCAGCGCTTACCAACTTCGGTGTACAGCCGTTTTTAGAGCAATTCTTAAAGCTTACGCCTTCGCCAAGTCCCAGAGAAACAGAGAACGGGATTGTTGAAACCGACTCTGATTTCTCGGCGTTTGTTTTTAAAATTCAGGCAAATATGAACAAAGCGCACCGCGACAGAATCGCGTTTATGCGTATTTGCTCAGGTAAATTCGAAAAAGAAATGGACGTTTTCCACGTTCAGGGCAACAGGAAAATGCGTCTTTCTCAGCCCCAGCAGATTATGGCTCAGGAGAGAGAGGTCATTGACGAGGCGTACGCTGGCGATATTATCGGCGTGTTCGACCCCGGTATCTTTATGATAGGCGATACGATTTGTACCGCTAAAAACAAGGTCAAATATAAAGGAATTCCCACCTTCGCTCCCGAGCACTTTTGTCTTGTGCGCCAGAAGGACACTATGAAGCGCAAGCAGTTTATTAAAGGAATTAACCAGATTGCTCAGGAGGGCGCTATTCAGATTTTCCAAGAACTCGACGCGGGTATGGAGGAAGTAATTGTCGGCGTTGTCGGCGTTTTACAGTTCGACGTACTTAAATACCGTTTGGAAAACGAATACAACGTTGAGATTATTATGGAAAATCTTCCGTTTGAGTTTATCCGCTGGATACTTAACGAGGATATTAACCCAAAGGAGCTTGATTTAGCCTCCGATACAAAGCGAGTTCAGGATTTAAAAGGTAATAAACTGTTATTATTTACAAGCTATTGGAGTATAGACTGGGCGCTTGACCATAATAAAGAATTAAAACTACAGGAATTCGGTAACGCGTAATGCTGTACGATAAGTTAAAGAAGAATAAAAGGATTCCTTTTCATATGCCGGGGCATAAAAGAAATACTAATCTTTTAGGTAATGATTTTCCTTATGATATTGATATAACCGAAATCAATGGTTTTGATAATCTGCATTGTCCCGAAGGTATAATAAAAGAAATCGAGAATAAAGCTAAAGAAGATTATGAATGTGATAATTCCTTTGTATTGGTAAACGGCTCAACTGTTGGAATTCTCGCGGGAATTTTAGCTACGGTTAAACGAGGAGATACCGTCCTTATAGCAAGAAATTGTCATAAGTCCGTTTATAACGGTATAGAACTCGCGGGTGCAAAAGCTGAGTATATTTTACCCGAGGTTGACGAATACGGAATTTTTAGGGCTATTGAACCTGATATACTTGATGAAAAGATACGATTATATAATCCTAAGCTTGTAGTAATCACTTCGCCGACATACGAGGGAGTTAACTCGGATGTTGAAAAACTGAGTGAAACAGCACATAAATATAATATTCCTATTATGTTAGACGCCGCTCACGGCGCTCATTATGTGGGATACGCGAAATATGCCGATATAACGGTAATGAGCCTCCATAAAACTATGCCCGCTCTTACTCAATGCGCTTTAGCTCACGTAAACGGTGATATAGTTAATCCCGAGGATTATAGAATTAAACTTTCTATGCTCGAAACCTCCAGTCCTTCATATATTCTGATGTGCTCTGTTGAAGGATGTCTTGATATGAAATTGGATTATTGGACATTTCATATTGAACAAGATAAACTTGTAAAAAAATGTAAGGAATTACGTCATCTTAAATTGATTGATTATGATATAACGAAGCTGGTAATTTTCTGCGGATACTGTAATATCAACGGTATAAAGCTTGCCGAAAAACTAAGAAATGAATATAACATTGAAGTTGAAATGGCGGCAAAAAACTATGTTGTACTTGTATTAACCGCTTGTGATGACTTTAAAAACTACAAATTATTAAGAAAAGCACTTTTTCAAATTGACGGTAATCTGAAAAGCGAGGAATTTATTCCGGTTGATTTGCCTGCGCTTCCTGAAAAATCTTCTGAAAGTGTTATAAATAAGGAACTGTCAGATTTTGATTTATCTGCGGGAAAGGTGAGCGCCGAGTACGTTTGGGCATATCCTCCGGGAATACCGTTAATTGTTCCCGGAGAAATAATATCCGAAGAAATAATAGACTATATAAATGATAATATAAAACTTGGCGTAAATATTCAAAGCACGTATTCCAAACTACCTCAAAAAATCCATTGTCAGTTATGATTGAATATTGACAATGTCAGTTTGATATGATAAAATTTTAGTATAATATTTATGGAGGTTTTAGTTATGAAAAGAATTCAGACTATTGAAACTCGTGATTTAAAGAAAAGCACGGTTGAAGGCGGTTGCGGCGAGTGCCAGACTTCCTGTCAGTCAGCTTGCAAAACTTCATGCGGCGTTGCTAACCAGCAGTGCGAAAAGTGCTTAAACGAAGAGTAATATTACTAAGGATTTCTGCCGTTTTTCGCTTACGCGTTAAACGGCTTTTCCTTTTATATAAAAGTTCAGGGGATGATAATTAATGATTCATCAATTCAAATTAAACGGTTATAATATAGTTCTTGACGTTTTCAGCGGCTCTGTTCATGTTGTTGACGACGTCGCTTATGACCTGATAGCGATGTATAAAAACCAATCCTCAGAGGATATATATAAGAGCATTAAAACAAAGTATCCAAAGCTGAGCGATAATGATATAGACGAATGTTTGAGCGATATCAAAGAGCTTGAAAAAAGCGGAAAGCTTTTTACTGAGGATATATACGCTGACTTAGCGTTTGATTTCAAGAAGAAAAACACTGTTATTAAAGCCTTGTGCCTGCATATCGCGCACACCTGTAATCTTAACTGCGAATACTGCTTCGCAAGCCAGGGCAAATATCACGGCGAACGAGCGCTTATGAGCCCGGAAGTTGGTAAAAGAGCGATTGATTTTCTTATAGAAAACAGCGGAAAACGACGTAATCTCGAGGTTGATTTCTTCGGCGGAGAACCGCTGATGAATTTTGAGATTGTTAAGGGAATCGTGGAGTACGCCCGTTCAATCGAAAAAGAACATAACAAGAATTTCAGATTCACACTGACAACAAACGGCGTACTTGTAGACGACGACGTTATTGATTTCGCGAATAAAGAGTGCCACAACGTTGTTTTAAGTCTTGACGGCAGAAAAGAAATCCACGATAATCTCAGAAAAACAATAAACGGTAAAGGCAGCTACGATACTATCGTTCCGAAGTTTCAGCATTTTGTTGAACGCCGGGGTAATAAGGGCTATTATGTAAGGGGTACTTTTACCCATAACAACACCGATTTTACAAACGACATTTTTCATATGGCTGATTTAGGCTTTACAGAGCTTTCTATGGAACCCGTAGTATGCAAGCCCGACGACCCTTACGCGCTTACCGAGGAGGATTTGCCTGTTCTTTACGAGCAATACGAGCTTCTCGCTAAGGAAATGCTTAAGCGCGAAAAAGAGGGCAGACCGATTACATTTTACCACTATATGATTGATTTAACGTCAGGCCCGTGTATTTATAAGCGTATTTCGGGCTGCGGTTCGGGCTGTGAGTATTTCGCGGTTACGCCGTGGGGAGATTTATATCCCTGCCACCAGTTTGTCGGAGATGAAAGCTATCTTATGGGGGATATCTGGAAAGGTATCGTCAATAAGGAAAAGCAAGACGAGTTCAAGCTCTGTAACGCTTACGCCCGTCCCGAGTGCAGGGACTGCTGGGCAAAGCTGTATTGCAGCGGAGGATGCGCGGCTAACGCCTACCACGCCACAGGTTCTATAAACGGTATTTACGAGTATGGCTGTAAGCTGTTTAAAAAGAGAATGGAATGCGCTATTATGATGCAGGTGGATAAAAGCTTAAATAAATAAGGACTTGCAAATTTTTAAAGCTCGATACATAAAATTAACTATTCCAGTTTCGGAGGGGTTAATTTTGTTTGAGTTAATTAATTTTTTAGGTCAGTATATTTGTTTTTTCTTTCTGCATGTATGCGGTAACGGTTCGTTCCCGAAACCTCTTACATCAGCTGAGGAAAGAGAATATCTTATTAAAGCGAATGACGGTGATATAGAGGCGAGAAACAAGCTTGTCGAGCATAATTTAAGACTTGTTGCTCACATAATCAAAAAGTATTATACGTCCCAAAGCGATCAGGACGACCTTGTTTCTATCGGTACAATCGGACTAATAAAGGCTATAAATACGTTTGATATTAATAAAAACATAAAACTGTCAAGTTACGCTTCAAGATGTATTGAAAATGAAATACTAATGCATTTCAGAAACATCAAAAAAACCGCTCAGGATATTTCTCTTAACGAAGCGATAGATACCGACAAGGACGGGAACGCTCTTAGTCTTATTGATATTCTTTCTACAGATGATAACATTCTTGAGTCGCTTAATACAAAACTGAATATCGGTAAAATTTATGAATACATAAATTCGGAGCTTGACGAGAGAGAAAAGAAAGTTATATTCTTAAGATACGGACTAAACGGTGAAGAACCGATTACGCAGCGCGAGGTCGCTAAGCTGCTCGGAGTAAGCCGTTCATACATAAGCAGAATAGAAACAAAAGCGCTTAAAACGCTGAGGAGAAAGTACGAAAAAAGCAGTAACCTAAAATGAAAAGAGAAATAAAATACAACGGAAAAACAATAGAATATATTCTTGAAAGAAAAAGAGTTAAAAACATAAATCTGCGGGTAAAGCCCGACGGTACTGTTTATGTGTCCGCGAATAACAGAGTTAGCAAAAAATATATTGACGCCTTTGTGCTGAGCAAGGCAAAGTTTATTCTCAGCGCTAAAAAGACCTTTGAGGAAAACAACAAAAAAGCCGCTTCCGCTCCTTTGTACTCCGAAAGCGAGTTTGTAAGCTTTATAAGCGGTGAGTTTTGCAGGGTATATAAGCTGTTTTTGGAATATGAAATAAACAGACCTCAGCTAAAGCTCAGAAAAATGAAGTCGAGGTGGGGGAGCTGTAATTACGTTAAAGAGGTAATTACCCTAAGTACAAATCTGATTTACTGCACAAAAGAACAGATTAGTTATGTAATAGTGCACGAATTCGCTCATTTGCTGGTACATAATCACAGCGAGGATTTTTACAGTATTGTCAGTCGGTTTGTACCTGATTATAAAAGAATAAGAAAAGAAATGAATAATATTATTTTGAGGTAAATTATGACGAAGTTAAAAATGGTATCCTGGAACGTAAACGGTTTCAGGGCTTGTCTGAACAAAGGCTTCGGGGAAGCTTTTAACGAGATAAACGCGGATATCTTCTGTATTCAGGAAACTAAAATGCAGCCTGACCAGGCGGATTTTTCTCCAGAGGGATATGAAAAATACTTTTTCAGCGCCGTAAAAAAAGGCTATTCGGGAACCGCTGTTTATACTAAACAAAAACCGCTTAGCGTAGTTTTCGGCGTTAATAACAAGCATATGGACGAGGGACGTGTGATAACTCTCGAATACGACAGTTTTTATCTCTTGTGCTGTTATACTCCAAACGCTCAGAACGAGCTTAAGAGAATTGATTACCGTATGGAATTCGAAGATGATTTAAGAGAATATATGCTCAAGCTAAACGAAAGCAAGCCTGTAGTTTTGTGCGGCGATTTAAACGTGGCTCATACGGAAATCGACTTAAAGAACCCTAAATCCAACCGTGGAAACGCGGGCTTTTCCGACGAGGAACGCGGTAAGTTTACCGAGCTTTTAGAGTCGGGCTTTACAGACAGCTGGAGATTTCAGCACCCCGACGTTACAGGCGTTTATTCTTGGTGGTCGTACCGCTTTAACGCGCGGAAGAATAACGCGGGCTGGCGTATCGACTATTTTGTAGTATCCGACAGCTTAAAAAGCAGTATAATAAGCACCGATATTTATACTGATATTTTAGGCTCAGACCATTGTCCCGTGGCTCTGGAAATCGAGATATGAGAATTTATGTTGACGCGGACGCCTGTCCTGTAACTTCGATTGTTGAAAAAACAGCGAAAGAATATAAAATCCCCGTTACGCTTTTATGCGATACTAACCATATTTTAAACAGCGGCTACAGTGAGGTAATCGTTATAGGAGCGGGAGCTGACGCGGTTGATATCGCTTTGATTAACAAATGTGAAAAGGGCGATATAGTTGTAACGCAGGACTACGGCGTAGCGGCGCTGGCATTGGGTAAAAAGGCTTTCGCTATACATCAGAGCGGTAAAATATTCAACGACGATAATATCGAAGGGCTGTTAATGGACAGACATTTAGCTAAAAAATCGAGAATGTCTAAGTCAAAACATCATCTTAAAGGCCCTAAAAAACGTACAAAAGACGACGATATTCGTTTTGAAAAAGCATTTAGGGAACTTATAGAAAAAGTAATATAAATAAAATGTCCTCATAAGATTTAATGGTGAGGATAATGTTTTTTAAAAAGAATCTGTTTTTTATTTATACCGCTTTATTTATTCTGTATTTGATTTTCATTATACTGGCGTTTTTAAATATCGAGAGCTTTTATACCGTAAGCTCCGATTCCAAGCTTTTGCCGACTGTAATAATCGACGCGGGACACGGCGGCGAGGACGGCGGAGCTGTAGCTAATAATGTGATTGAAAAGGACTTGAACCTTAATATAGCTAAAAAGCTTGGCTGCTTATTAAAAACCTCGGGTTTTAAGGTGAAGCTTACGAGAAACAGCGATAAAATGATTAACAGCGCGGGAAGCTCTCTGCGCGAAAGAAAAGTTTCGGATATGAAAAACCGCCTTAAAATCTTTAACGGCGGCGAGAACAACGTAGTAATAAGTATTCATCAGAATAAATTTGAGCTTGAAAAATACAACGGCACTCAGGTTTTCTACAGTGTAAATAACGAAAAAAGCAAGCTTCTTGCCGAGGAAATAAAAACGAGCGTCAACAAGCTTATTCAACCTTATAATAACAGAGAGGTAAAGCCCGCGGACAGGAATATTTATCTGCTTTATAACAGCAAGGTTCCCTCGGTTATAGTGGAGTGCGGGTTTATTTCAAATTATGAAGAAGCTGAAAGACTAAAGGATAACGAATACCGGAATAAGCTTGTGTTTTCAATTTATTCAGGTTTTATGAATTTCTACAATAATAGATGAGGAAAAATTATGGCAAAAACCAAAAGTGTTTATATTTGCAGCGAATGCGGCTACGAAAGCCCGAAATGGTATGGAAAATGCCCAAGCTGTGAAAACTGGAATACAATGAACGAGGAAATAAAAGAAACCATAAAAGGCGTATCGACCGCAAAAAAACGCGTATCAGCGTATTCCAAACCTGTAGCCTTGAGTGAGATTTCCACAAAAGACGAACAGAGGTTCGATACAGGCTTTAATGAACTCAACAGAGTACTCGGCGGAGGAATCGTGAAGGGAAGCCTTATACTTTTGGGCGGCGACCCGGGTATCGGAAAATCTACAATATTAATGCAGATTTGCAAAAATCTAAACAACCTCAATATACTCTATGTTTCGGGAGAGGAATCGAAGCGTCAGCTTAAGCTTAGAGCGGACAGGCTGGAGGTAAATAACAGCTCGCTGACTATTATGACCGAAACGGACGTTGAGCTCGTGTGTGAGGAAATCAAGCAGGAAAAGCCAGATTTAGTTATGATAGACTCTATCCAGACTATGATGATTAAGGAGCTTACGTCCTCGGCGGGCAGTATTACCCAGGTCAGAGAAAGTACTAATCTTATTATGCACACCGCTAAAGATTACGATACTCCCGTAATTGTTGTCGGCCACGTTAACAAGGAGGGCTCTATCGCGGGCCCGAAGGTGCTCGAACATATTGTAGACACGGTTTTATATTTCGAGGGCGATAAGCAGATGTCCTGCCGTATATTAAGAGCGGTAAAAAACCGTTTCGGCTCAACCAACGAAATCGGTGTTTTTGAAATGACCGACAAAGGATTAGCGGAGGTTGAGAACCCTTCACAGATGATGCTTTCAGGCAGACCAAAAGGAGTTTCAGGTACGTGCGTTACCTGTTCGCTCGAGGGTACACGACCGATTCTTACTGAAATCCAGGGACTCGCGGCGCAATCCTCCTACGGCAATCCCAGACGAATGTGCACAGGCTATGATTATAACAGGCTGTCTATGCTACTGGCTGTGCTCGAAAAACGCGCGGGCTATTATTTCAACAATATGGACGCGTACGTCAATATTGTAGGAGGACTGAGAATAGACGAACCCGCCGCGGATTTAGCTATCTGTATGGCGCTTATAAGCAGTTTAAAGGATACTCCCGTAAATGAGCTTGCCGTCGCTTTCGGAGAAATAGGACTCGCGGGCGAGATTCGTTCGGTATCTCAGGCTCAGCAGCGCGTTAACGAATCGGTAAGACTAGGGTTTACAAAGATTATTCTGCCGATACATAACGCTAAAAATATTAAATGCGACAACGCTGAGATTATCGGAGTCAGAAATTTAAGACAGGCGTTTGAGGCTATAAGTGAATAAGAAATATATAATAATGTCTGATGAAAAACAAGACATAACTCAAAACTTAAGCTTAAGATATAACATTATAAAAACAGATGTAATAGAAGAATTGCTGCCGTTTGAAAGACGTCACGCCGATATTCAATGCTTGAAAATAAAGGATACATATTTCGTCCTGAAAGAAGCTGTAGCGTTACGTGAAAAGCTGTTAGCTCTTGGGCTGAATGTAATTACGACCGAGAGCGATATTGGTCAAAAATATCCCTCAAATGTACTTCTTAACGCTGTTTATATGAATGAAATGCTGTTTTGTAAGGCTGACGCGGTTGACAGAAGCGTTACTGAATACTGTGAAGAAAACAAAATTAAGCTTATAAATGTTAATCAAGGCTACACAAAATGCTCTACGGCAGTTCTGGACGATTGTTTTATAACTGCGGATAAAGGTATTTTTATAGCTATGGCCGAAAATGGGGTAGAGGGGCTTTTAATAGAAAGCGGCGATATTGACCTGGACGGCGTAGATTACGGATTTATCGGCGGTTGTTGTTTCTTTGACGATATCGGTTACGGGCACTTAGGCTTCACAGGAAATATTTTTAAACATAAAAGCTATGAAAAAATAGAAAAATTTTTATGTTCAAGAAGAAAAAGCTTCGGGTGTTTTACAGATAAAAAACTATATGATATAGGCGGATTTGTTATTATATAATAGCAATTCCGCTTTTTTATACTTTCGATATTACAAATAGTATTATTTGAATTATACAAAATATTTCGAACTTTCAATAAAAACCGCCGTTTGAATTATACAAAATATTTAGCGTTATAAACAGAACGGGCAAGATGAAGGAGTACAGGGCAAAATCGTTATAGTAAATAAAAGCGTTTAATAACGACACACGGTAATTTGATGCAGCTGGAGCAGATAAAAACCGTCCTTTAAAACTTTAACTACTATATATAACCTAATACATTTACCTGCTCCACCTGCAACATTATTAAAAACAGGTTGTGTTGCAGGTGTTGCAGGTAAAAACCGTCCTGAATAACTTTTAATACTATATAGAACCTGATACATTTACCTGCAACATCAGCAACATTATAACAGCAGGTTGTGTAGCAGATGTAGCAGATAAAAACAGTCCTGTAAAACTTTAACTACTATATAGAACCCAACACATTTACTTGCTACAACTGCTACAGATTGTGTGGCAGAAGTGGCAGATAAATACCGTCCTATAAAACTTTAACTACTATATAGAACCGGCACTTTTACCTGCCACAACTGCCACATTCCCCTGATTAGGTTTTATTACTCCCCTGAATTATACAAAATATTCATTTTGTATAATTTTCTGTATAAGAATAAAGACCACTCCCCGATATGTTATAATATAAAAAATCAACTAGACTAATATAAAACATCATCTAAACCGAAAGGATAATGTGTTGTGGCTGTTAACTTTATGGACGAAGCTCCCGATATTATAAAACAGTTTTTACTTTATATGCAGAATATTAAAGGACGCTCGCTAAAAACCGTTGACGAATACTACATCGATTTGAGAACCTTTTTCAGATTTATAAATATGAACCGTAAGCTTGTTGACAGTTCGCTTGAATTTGATGAAATCAAAATTGATAACGTCAACTCTGATTTAATAGCTTCCGTTACGCTGAGAGAAACGTACGAATTTATGAATTATCTACTGCGTGAGCGCAACAACAACCAGGCGTCCAGAGCTCGAAAGACCTCCTCCCTGCGGCAGTTCTATAAATATCTGGAGAGAAACCATATTATAGAAAACAATCCTCTAAAAGACCTGGAAACCCCTAAAAGAAAAAAATCTCTGCCTAAGTATCTCACCCTCGAACAGTCGATAGAACTTTTGAACGCTGTCGAAGGAGAAAACTACTACAGAGATTATTGTATACTAACCTTGTTTTTAAACTGCGGGCTTCGTCTTTCGGAGCTTGTGGGGCTTAATTTCAGCGATATCAGAACCGATAACACTATGAGAGTGCTCGGAAAAGGTAACAAAGAACGCGTTATATACCTAAACAAAGCCTGCATCGACGCTATAAACGCGTATAAAAAGGTGCGTCCCGTTGACGGAGTCAAGGACAAAAACGCGCTGTTTATAAGCCGTAACCACAACAGAATGTCGCCCAAAACCGTTCAAGCTATGGTGTATAAATATCTTGAGAAAATCGGCTTAAACGCTCAGGGATATTCGTGTCATAAACTCAGACATACAGCCGCGACTCTTATGTACCAGACAGGCGACGTCGATATCCGTGTGCTAAAGGATATTCTCGGACACGAGAATCTCGGAACGACAGAGATTTACACTCACCTTTCAAGCCGGCAGCTTAAACAGGCGGCTGAGAGCAATCCGCTCGGAAATGTAAAGCCAAATAAAAATGAAAAATAATATAAGGCGCGGTACAGTTATGATATGCTCCCTTTATGGAAGACAGTGAAATAAAAAATCACTGTTAACTATGAAGGGAGCATTGTTATGTCCAGAAAAGGTAA
>CADBSD010000041.1 GCA_902797225.1 uncultured Ruminococcus sp.
AAAGTTAGCAATACATAAAGAAATTGACAGAAAACGTATGAAAGGAGCTCCTTTTTCTTCTCATTTTTCAACAAGATTTAAAAAATTGATCTACAAATACAGCAAACTCGGAATCCGCTCTCACGAATCCCGAGTTTTTCTACAGTCTGAAAGGACTGCGAAAGCAGTCCTTTTTAGTTAGCAGTTGTAAGTTCAAAGCAAATAAAAACTATTTTATTTTTGTATTTAACGTATCGCTGTAGACGCTGTAAATCTTATTTTCGTTCTTTATGTTATAGGAACGGACGCGGAAGTAATACATTTTACCCGACTTCAAATTCTCTATAACAGCTTTCTTTACGCTTTTACCCTCCAGAGTAATTTTATCTCCGTTCGTAAAGTTTCGGGTTTTACCGTACTGAATCTGGTAGCCCTTAGCTCCCGAGGATTTCGGCGTCCATTTAACCGTAGCGGTTTTCTCGCTTTTCGATTTAACGCTCTTGATTTTTATTTTCTTGTACTTTGTATAGAACTGAGCGTCAGAGTATTCGCTGTAATAACCATTACCGCGTACCTCGCTGTAAGCTCGTACCGAATATGTATAACTCTTTCCCGGCTTTAAATTCTTAACCTCGTAGCTTGTGGAGAGCGTATTACCGAGCTTTTTGTATTCTCCGTCGGAGTTCTTTTTATAAACCGCGTATTTTGTCGCGCCGTATGACTGTTTCCAACTAAGATAAGCTTTTTTATCGTTAGCGCTGACGCTTAAATTAACCTTGGGGGCTTTTATAATGAATCTGAAAGTCTTTGTTTCAAGATAGTTTCCGTCAGCGTCGAAGCGTACAATCTTCATTGTAGCTCTGCCGAGCTTTTTATTTTTGAAATAATACACTTTATAATCTGTATTCTTATTAAGAAGCGTATCTCCGTCATATACCTCAAACTCGGGTTTGATAGCTGAACCCGTATATTCGTAGGTCTTTTTCAGCTTCTTGGTTTTCAGTGTGGAATCCTCTTTTGAATAGTCATAGAAATCTGTGTAGCATACGTTTGTGTCCGTAACCTTGCCGTTTACAGTAAGAGAATCTGAAAACTGCCAGATATCGGCGTATGTATTATTATACATTCTTTTTTTAACCGTCGTATTAAGCGAGCTTGTATAAGGCCACTGGGCGTACCAGATTTTTATACCGTTTTTCTGAAACCCGTTTAAATCAAGATAATTCTTAAAATAAGAGAGAAACGAATAGACTACAGGAATATATCCGAATTTTTTGATTTTTGTACAGAAGGTTTTAATATTTTTATTGAGTGTGCTTTTCGAGATTTTCTTGTTTGAAATAGCGTCCTTCTGAACCTGATCCTCTATGTCGTACGCGACCTGGATAGTGTCCTTGTCCTTGCAGTAGTTACCCATTGCTTCGAGTTCTTCGTTAATCCATTTGGCGCAGTCGTTTAAATCGTCGGCTTTGTAGATGTAGGAATATACATAAACGCCGAATTCAATACCGTTTTCAACAGCGCCTTTTATATTCTCCTCAAAACGAACGTCAAGATGTCCACCGTCATCTTTGTAATATCCAAGGCGGATAAACATAAACTCTACGCCCTCTTTCTTTAGCTGGGCAAAATCAAGTTTTTTGTTAAAAGTGGAAACGTCAACACCGTAGTGGAAGTTATCGTTTTTCTTAATTGATTTGAACGTTACAGCTCCGACAGTTACCGTCGAAATAAGCAGCAGCGTAATCAACATAATTGATACCGCTGATAATAAAATTTTTCTTATCTTCATAATAATACCTTTCAAATTTCGATACAAATGTTATTATTCAATCGTCGCGCTGAGTACGTCGCTGTATACGCTGTACACCTTGAAATCATCGGGATCGTCGTAGGCTCTTACGCGGAAATAGTATTTTTTGTCGGATTTAAGCTTGATTACAGCCTCGCTGGATTTCATACCCTTGACAACGACCTTGTTTGTGTTTTTGGAAAAATCACTCTTAGTTGAATACTGAACCTCGTAGCCCTTGCAGTCCTCGTCCCTGGGCTCCCATTTCACTGTAGCGCTGCCCTCGTCCTCAGACTCAGCGGAGATAATATTTATCTTGTGGTACTTTGTATATCCGAAAACCTTTTTAAAATCACTGTAGAGCGTTTTATCAGGTCTTGAGAATACGGCGCGTACTTTTAGATTTGTTCTTGTACCGGGCTCTAAGAATGAGTCGGTATAAGAGTTCTTCTTAGATATATCAACAAGATTATAGCTGTCGTCGATTATGTCCTGTTCATAAATCTCGTAATAATCGGCGCCCTTTGACGCGGTCCACGAAAGCTCAAGGCTTCTGTAGTTGCTTTTCACCTTTATATTTTGCGGAATTCGAGGTTTTAAGTCGAAAAGCAGGGTTTTCGTTTCAAAATACTTTTTATTTTTATAACGTATAACCTTTATTTTCGCCGTACCCGCTCTGTTGTTTTTAAAAAATACAAGCTTATAGTCCTTATTCTTCTTAAGAAGCTTGGAACCGCTGTAAACCTTGAAAGAAGGAGTTTTAGAGGAGGAATTTCCTAAGGAGTAAGTATCTTTCAATCCCTTGATTTTAAGGCTTGTTTTCTCCTTATTATAATCGTAAATCGGAGTATAGCTCACGTTTGTATCGAAGCGCTTATTTCCAATATACAGGTTGTCCGAAAACTGCCAGATATCGGCAACTGTATCGTTATACATAATCTTTTTGACAGTAGTGTCCAGATGATAAAAATAAGGCCACTGAGCGTACCAGATTTTATAGCCTTTACTCTGAAGCTTTGTAATATCGAGATATTTCATAAAGAAGCTCTGGAACGAATAAACAACGGGAATATATCCGTAGCTTTTCACCTTGTCACAGAATTTGCACACGCTTTTATGTAAATATGAGCGGGAAATCTTTTTCTTTGTTACCGCCTTTACCTGAGCGGGATCCTCAATATCGTAGGCAACGGGAATGATTTTCGGGTTCTTACAGTAGTTACCCATAGCCTTCAGATTTTTATGTACCCACTTAGCGCATTTTTCGTTAGCTTTTTTTGTGTATACGTAAGAATAAACGTACACTCCGAACTCGATACCCGCCTCGGCGCATTTTCTGACGTTTTCCTTAAAACGAACGTCAAGATGTCCGCCTGAGCTTGTGTAGTAACCGATACGGATGATAGCGAACTCAACGTCGGCGTTTTTGATTTTGGTCATATTCAGACTATCGTTCCATGTCGAAACGTCCAGTCCGTAGTGGAAATCATAATTCTTCTTTATTGAGCTGAGCGTTTTAGCTGAAGCGGGAACAACACCTAAAACGAGTATAATCGCCAGAAGAATTGATACCAGCGATAGCTTTATTCTTTTCATTTTTTCATATCCTTTTTAGATTTTTTTGTTTCGTAAATTTTCATTTAAATTTTATTATACTATATTTTTCGTTAAATTTCAAATTATCAATAATAATGAGGCTTTAAATCAAAATATTTAAATAAATATTTGCTTTTTCCGCGGTTTTAATTTATACTATACACGGTGATAAATATGTTTACTTTTACAATTGAAAACTCGGATTTTTTAAACGAGTTTTATAAGGATTTCAAGAACTATGTGCGGAATATGTACGGCTTTACCGCTCAGTATCTTATTGAACCTACAATTATGGAGGACTACAAGGAGCAGGAAAAGCTCGCGTTAATACTAATAAACAAGAGCGTGTACCAGAATATTTTCAATATGATGGCGCAGCTTGACAATAATATGGTTTTTTCTTCCCTGTCGTGTCTTGAAAACGCATTATATAATATCAGACTTTACAGAGTGCTGAAAAGCAACAGGCACAACCTCTACAAATATATGACTGACGAGTTCTTTGACCTCAGAAGATGTGAGGAAATAGCCGATAAGAATACCGATTTCAAGGATAAAAACGAGTTTTCCGTAAAGGATTTCTACAAAGAAACAAAAAAGCTCAACCGTTTTCAGAATATCAAGGAGATTCTCCCCTCCCAGATTCACGAGGGTAATCTTTATATGGGACTTTCAAACGGCAACGAGCTAAGCGATAAGCTCCAGGATAAGGTCAGGGGCTATATTATCTCTATGTACCGAGCGTTAAGCGCTCACAACGAGCTGTTCTTCAACGGCGGTATTGATAAGGATATCGAGGAACTCGAAGGTAAAATGTACAGGAAATTTATGGACTACATAAGGCTTTACGCCTGATGATATGTTTCTCCGTTTTTAAGCGCCCTGTGTTCGGCTGAGATTTCGTTATATAGTTCAAACGAAGTGAAGGTTTTGTTCGTTTTTGTCATAACGGCTTTGAGCTTGACAGGGCATTTCCTTTTTCTCAGCAAGCTTAGAAAGAGATTAAGTATACCGTCCGAAAACTCCGAAAGATAGAGCATTTCATCAGAAAAGTCCTCTCCCTCACGCTTTGTATTATCAGCGCTTTCGCCCAGAAGATAACCAAGCGTGTAGCCGTAATCGGCTTTATCTACGTCGGTATAACCGATATTGAGCTTTCGGCATAGGTTTTTTATCTCGACAGATTTTTTGCCGTCAATATTATACATAAGTATTCTAGTCATACAATCACCTATATTTATTATAAAGAATTATAAGAACAATGTCAAATAAACAATATTATTCCTTAAACGAATATTATAAGAATAAATTCGGAAAAAAGGTCTACAAGCTTTCGATAAACGGCGGTATGACCTGTCCGAACCGCGATGGAACTCTGGATACAAGAGGGTGCGTATTTTGCTCTGAGGGCGGTTCAGGCGAGTTTTCCGCTAAATTCGACGCTGATATCATATTTCAGCTTAACGAGGCTGAAAAGCGCGTTAAAACAAAAACAAAGGACAATCTATATATTGCCTATCTCCAGCCCTTCACGAATACCTACGCTGACGTTGAGTATCTTCGAAATATCTATTATAAAGCAATTGAGCCTGATAATATCGTCGGGCTTTCAATCGCTACACGCCCCGACTGTCTCGGCGGGGATATTCTCGCCTTATTAAAAGAAATAAATATGATTAAACCTGTTACGGTAGAGCTCGGCTTACAGACTATTCACAAAACTACAGCGGATTATATAAGGCGCGGATATGATTTGGAGGTTTTTGACAAGGCTGTTAAAAAGCTTCATGAAATCGGTGTTGAAGTTGTCACGCATATAATTATAGGTCTGCCGTTTGAAACTGAGGAAATGATACTTGAGTCGGTTGAATACGCGGGCAGAGTTACCGACGGAATAAAGCTCCAGCTTCTCCACATAATAAAAGGTACAGACTTGGAGATAGAATATCGAAATAATAAATTCGAGGTATTAAGCCTTGAAAAATATACAGATATTATTTGCAAAAGTATTGAGCTTTTACCGAAAAATGTGGTCATTCACCGAATTACGGGTGACGGCGATAAAAAATCTTTAATCGCGCCCTTATGGAGCGCCGATAAAAAAAGAGTATTAAATTATATAAATAAACAGCTTGATTTACGTAACGTAAAACAAGGAAGTAAATTATAGAAAAGGAGTTATAAAAATGTCAGATACTAAAAAGAATCCCTACGCGGGAACACAAACCGAAAAGAACTTGGAGGCTGCTTTCGCGGGAGAATCACAAGCCAGAAACAAATACACTTATTTCGCTTCTGTCGCTAATAAAGAAGGATATCAGCAGATTTCAGCTTTATTTCAGAAAACGGCTGATAACGAAAAAGAACACGCTAAGCTCTGGTTTAAAGAGCTTCAGGGTATCGGCTCAACGACTGACAACCTGAAAGCCGCGGCTGACGGCGAAAACTATGAATGGACGGATATGTACGAGGACTTCGCTAAAACAGCAGATGAAGAAGGCTTCCACGAGCTCGCCGAGAAATTCAGAGGCGTTGCTGCTATTGAGAAAATGCACGAGGAAAGATATCGCGCTTTACTCAATAATATAGAAACCGCTCAGGTATTCGAAAAGAGCGAGGTCAAAGTATGGGAATGCAGAAACTGCGGACATATTGTTGTAGGAACTAAAGCGCCCGAAGTTTGTCCTGTATGCGCTCATCCGCAGAGCTTCTTCGAAATCCACGCGGAAAACTACTGATTAATTTTTTAAAATCTAATAAATCATCGGCGATTCACACATAAAAGTAAGATTGATTTTGTGTGAATCGCCGTTTTGTTTATTGTTGTTTATTATTTAATCTTAATCTTAACAGTTACGGTTTTTGTTTTATCCTTAAACGCGTTTGTGTATTTATCGTACGCTGTAACCTTTATCTTTATTTTATACGTACCCTTTTTATAATAACCCTTTGATAAAGTCAGACTGGAACGGCTGTCCCCGACAGTCCAAAATTCGGTTTTAATCTTAACCTTTTTATATATCTTCTTAGATGTTCCTTTCTTAACCTTTGAAACTTTAACATCTTCCCTGTAATCGTTAATTCTAAGAAGGTTTATCGTAACTTTCTTTTTTCTTAAATCTTTAGCTGAAATCTTAATTGTTTTCTTCTTTACAGTTACCTTCATCGTGTTGTTAAGCTTGTTATTTACCTTTTTGCAGGAATCGAACGCGCCGTAGGATACATCCTTAAGGCTTTTGGGAAGTGTAACGGTAAGCTTTTTACAATCGCTGAAAGCATCACCTTTTATTGTTTTTAAGCCTTCGGGAAGTTTAGCGCTTTCAAGACTTGAGCATTTATAAAACGCGTAGCCGCCGATTATTGTTAATGTAGAGGGGAAAGTAACTTTTTTAAGACTTTTACAGCGGCTGAATGTCTCGGTTTCAATTTCCTTTATACCCTCGGGAATATGGATGCTTTCGAGGCTTGAGCATTTCATAAAAGCGCCGTAACCGATTTTGTCGAGGTTGGATGGGAGAGTGATGGTTTTCATATTCGTACATTCCGTGAACGCGCAGTCGCGTATTTCGGTTACGCTCTCGGGAATTGTAACGCTCTTAATATTTGAGCATCCTGCGAATACATCATCATTAATTATTTTTGTTCCTTCGGGAATAACAAGGTCTGTAATGAGCTTATTATTAAGGTAGAGATTGTGCATATCGTAAAGCGGGTTTGAATACTGGTCGCCGAATTCAACCTTGCACCACGCGCCGATATCTGAGATATTAATCTTTTTGAGATTTTTACATTCCTCGAAACTGCCGTCAATTACGTTTACGCTTGCGGGAATATCTATGGATTCAAGACTGTCGATAAAAGAGAAAGTGTTATAACCAATTCTTGTAACTCCGTCGGAAACCTTAAGCGCTTTAAGTCCTTCATAGCCATAGAACGCGTAGTTCTTAAGCTCTGTTATTCCCTCGGGAGTAACGAGATTTTCAACGAGCTCGCCGTTTAAATAGAAGTTCTTTATTCCGCATATAGGATTGGAGCCGTATCCAAATCCGTCAAAATCAATCTCGCACCATGCCTTAAGGTCTGTAATAGATACGCTTGGAATGGCTGAGTTCACGAACGCGTCGGCACCGACATACTTAACGCTTGCGGGTATCGCGAGCTCATTAATGCTTTTACATTTATCAAACGCGTATTCCGCTATTACCGTTGTTCCGTCTTTTATCGAGACATTGCCCTCGGTATCTTTTTTTACGCTGTAAAGGCACTTGTTTAAATACAGAGCGCCGTTTTCCCAGTTGTTGATGTCTTTAAAATATCCTGTGTTTGTAAAGGCGTATTGTCCGACGTTTTTAACGCTGTCGGGAATTGTGATTTTCTTAATACATTCCGCACCGTCAAATACAAATTTACCTATCTTTTTCGTACCTTCCTTGAAGCTTACCTCTGTTACAAGTTCGTTATTTAAGTAGAGCATATGCGCGTAATATAAGGGGTTCGCTTCTTTGCAGTCAAACTTAATATTTTTCCATGCTTCCAAATCAGTAATATAAACGCTGTTAAGGCTTTCGCAACCATAAAACGCGTAACTGAGTTCCTTTATGCCCGAAGGTATTGAAATACTTTCAAGACTTGCGCAGTTGAGGAAAGCGCCGAAGTCTATTACTGTAACCGACTCAGGAATGTTAATGCTTTTGAGATTTAAGCATCCACAGAAAGCATCATAGCCTATATAGGTAAGTGTATCGGGCAGCTGTACTGTTTCAAGATTAACACAGTCCAGAAAAGAAAAATAACCGATTCCTTCTACTCCGTTTTCAATAACTACGGATTTGATTTTAGAATTGTATTTATTCCACGGACGGGGTTCGGGATCGGTCGGATCATCAACCTGATCGTTGAAGTCATACATCTGTCCGCTTCCGCTGATTGTAAGAACCCCGGTTTTATTGTTATAGCTCCATTTACAATCCTTGCCGGCGTAGCCAGACACGGCGTCAGACGAAGCTGATGAAGTAATCGCTGTGGTATCCGCCGCGCTCGCGGCTGTTAC
>CADBSD010000042.1 GCA_902797225.1 uncultured Ruminococcus sp.
CCTGTACCGTAAAAATAAGGTGTCTTATCGTACATAATTCTCTGCCTCCTTCTTAAACTTCTACAGCCTCAGGCTTCTGAGCCTGATGATTGTGTTCAGCACCCTCGAAAAGACGAAGTCTTAAAAGAGCGCTTCTGCCGATAGTATTTGAAGGAATCATACCCTTAACGGCGAGCTCCATAGCCTTTGTGGGACGAGTTGCCATAAGAGTATCGTAACGTGTTTCCTTAAGATGTCCGATATAACCTGTGTGACGCTGCCACTTCTTCTGAGTGAGCTTGTTACCTGTTAAAACAGCATCCTTGCAGTTGATGATGATTACGTGGTCGCCGCAATCTACGTGGGGAGTAAAAATGGGCTTATGCTTACCTCTTAAAAGAACCGCAGCTTCTGTAGCTACACGTCCTAAAGGCTTGCCTGCCGCGTCAATTACATACCACTTGCGTTCGATTTCGCTTTTTTTAGCCATATAAGTTGACATAGCGTTTCCTCCTGAATTTTTCTTTTTAGTGCCTGACTATTATAACAACCCGAAAGGCGCTTGTCAATACTTTTTTTGATATTTTTTAATTTAGAAAACTAAATCTCTCAAAATCACGTATTATCTCTTTTTTTCTCGTTTTTACTAATTTATGAATTTTGAATTTATTTTCAGAAAAGTTACGATTATATATAGACTTTTGAGGCTTTGGCTGATATAATTATATTGTATTTATTAAATAATAAAGGAGGTTCTTCCAATGGTAGAATACAGAGTTGGTATCGACTTAGGCGGCACAAATATCGTAGCTGGTGTCGTTCGTCACGACTCTAAGAAAAACGAATACGAAATAATAGCAAAGGCTGAGTGTAAAACAGCCATTCCCCGTCCCGAAGCGGACGTGTGCGACTCAATGGCGGACGTTGTAAAAAAGGCCGTTAAAAAAGCTAAGCTTACAATGGACGATATCGCTTATGTCGGAATCGGCGTTCCCGGAGCGGTAAACCCCGAAACAAGGATTGTAGAAACTTCTCCGAACCTTTTCTTCAAAAACTGGGAAGTCAGCAAAATGATGGAAGAACGTCTGCATAAATATGTAAAAATCGAAAACGACGCTAACGCGGCGGCTCTCGGCGAGTTCCTCGCGGGCTCGGCCAAGGGTTGTAAAAACGCCGTTGCCGTAACTTTGGGCACAGGCGTCGGCGGCGGTATCGTTATCGACGGAAAAATCTACAGCGGCTCGAACTTCGCGGGCGCTGAGCTCGGTCATATGGTTATCGTTAAGGGCGGTAAAAAATGCGGCTGCGGACGCTGCGGCTGCTGGGAGGCTTACGCTTCGGCAACGGCTCTTATCAACCAGACAAAGGACGCTATCGTAAACGAGAAAGCCGAGTTCAGCTATATGCTCGACGCTGTTGACGGTGATTTGAACAACGTAACGGGCAAAACAGCCTGGGACGCTTACCTCGCGGGCGACTCCACGGGTAAGGAAGTTATCGACAACTACGTAAGCTATCTCGCGTGCGGTATCGTTAACGTTATAAACATCTTCCAGCCCGACGTTCTCTGTATAGGCGGAGGAGTAAGCCGTCAGGGCGAAAACCTTCTCGCTCCCGTAAGAGCTATCGTTGAGGCTGAGCGTATTACAAAGCACAACGAAAAGCAGACTCAGATTTGCGCGGCTACCCTCGGCAACGACGCGGGTATCATCGGAGCGGCTTCTTTATAATACGAAATTTAAAACGAACTAAAAAAGCCCGTCGGTACGATTTGTGCCGACGGGTTATTATATTATCAATTATTTTTATTAATACAGCGTGTATTTTACCGAGTTGTTTCTCGCGTATTTATACGCCTCGGAGTTGTATCTGCATTTTATGCTTACTTTTTTATCGAGCTTCGGCTTTGAATTCATCCAATAACCGTAAGTATACCCTATCGCGCGGGAGCCGATTTTCTTCACTGTCGGGGGAACGGTGATCTGCCGCAGTTTAGTCGCGAAAAAGGCTCTTTTACCGATCGAGTTAACGCTTGTGGGAATGTTTATCTTTTTTAATGGACATAAGCTAAACGCTTTATCCTCTATCCTTTTTACGGTATCAGGCAAAACGACCTCATTTACCGAGGCGTTTTCAAACGCGCTCTTTCCAATTACCTTTAATCCCTTTTTAAAAACCACGGTTTTTATATCAGCGTACGAAAAGGCTTTTTTGCCAACTTTTTTCATCTTACCGCCTACTATCATTTTTTTGATACTCGCTTCAGATAAAGCCCAGCCGTCGATTGATTTAACCGATTTCGGCAGTTTAAATACCTTTAAGCTCCTGCACCCCGGATAATACAACAATACGGTCTTTTTCTTATTATATAATATACCGTTTATCGAGCTGAAATATCTGTTAGTTTTCGCCACGGTTATTTTTTCAAGACAATACGGAAAAACATTATCGGAAAGAGTCTTTAACCGAGCGGGAAGTCTTATCGTTTTCAGGCTTGAATCCTCGAAGGCGTTCTCTCCCAAATACTCCAATGTATCGGGAAGCTTTATCTTTTTTAAAGACGAATCATAAAACGCCGATTTTTCTATACGCCTAAGCCCGTTTCTCAGCGTTACTTTTTTCAAATGGTAACAATCCTCAAAGCATTCTTTGCCTATTGTTCTGACCGAAGCGGGAACGTCGATTTTCTTAAGCGGCGTTTCGTCGAAGCCGCTGAGATATTTTAATGTCGAGGGGAGCTTTACCGAGGATATATTCGCGTCCGAAAAAGCCGAGACCTCTATCCTCTCGAGTCCTTCGTTTAGGCTTATATTCGAGAGACTTTCGCAATAACAGAAAGCTCCCTTTCCGATTACCTTCATACTTTCGGGAAACGTGACGCTGACAAGATTTCCGCAGCCGTAAAAGCACCAGCTGCCGATTTTCCCGAGCGAGCTGTTCAGCCTGAGTTTCCTCAGCGCGTCGCAATCCTCAAAAGCGCCCTCGCCCAGCTTTTTCAGTCCTGAGGGAAACTCAACGTATTCGAGCTTATCAGAGAAGCAAAACGACCGGTCTTTTATTTCGGTCAGGCTTTCGGGAAATTTTATGAATTTCAAAACGCTGTTATCGAAAGCTTTTTTACCGATTATTTTAACGCCGTCGGCTATGCTGTACTCCTTATCCTTTTTATTCGGCGGAAAAATAATAAGCTCGGTTTTACTTTTATTATAGAGAACGCCGTCCTTGTCGGAGCTGTAAAAACGGTTTTCGGAGGAAACGTTTATTGAGCTTACCTTCGAATAATAAAAAGCGTCATAAGCGAGCTTTTTCACCGTAGACGGGATAGTTACGGTTTTAAGCTTTGTTTCGGTGAAGGCTTTTTTAGCTATTTCCGTGAGCCCCTTGTTAAGCTTGACCTTCCTAAGATGAGCGCAGCTGAACGCCTCTTTCTCTATAACCCTCAATGTTCCGGGGAATTTCGCCGACTTTATAACGCAGTATTCAAACGCGTTTTTGCCTATACGCCGCAATCCCTTCGGGAAGTTTATTTTCTTGAGCTCGCTCTCACAGAACGCGCTGTCGCCGATCTTACTTAAGCCCTCAGGCAAAACGACCTTTCTTACCTCCGCGTACATAAAGGAACTGCCGCCGAGCTTTTTGACGGTTTTCGGAACAGAAAAGGTCTTTTTATTTTTGCCTTCGGGATAGCGTACAAGCACGGTCTTTTTCTTATTATAAAGCACGCCGTTTTTGTCGGCGGAAAAATATTTGCTGGCTTTATCGACCTTAAACCGCCTTACGTTTCCGTAGAATGACGAACCGTAAATCTTTTTAACGGTTTTTGAGATAACTACGGTTTTTACGCGGTAATTACTAAGCACATAATAATCAATTTGCGTCAGCTTATGGTTGTCGAGATATTCGGGCAGTACAAGCTTTTTGTCCTTTCCCTTGTAATAGGTGAGCTTAGCCGTACCGTTTTTAAGGACAATGTATCTGAAATCCCCGCTTTTATGAATTTTAGGCTTTTTGGTTCTCGGC
>CADBSD010000043.1 GCA_902797225.1 uncultured Ruminococcus sp.
ATAGCAGAACCTATCCTCTCTATCCAAAACTTCATAGGACACTAATCGTACGGGGGATATAAATTCTAAGATAGGAACGACCACACTTGACGTAGACACTTAAAAAAAAGGAGATAAAAAAATGGTATCAAAAAAACTCACTATCGTAAACGCTCAGGGTTTCCATATGCGCCCCGCATCAACCTTCGCTACAGCTATGGGCAAATATACCTCTGACGTTGTAATCAAGCATAACGGAAGCGATGTTAACGCAAAAAGCTTGATGAACATTATCGCCGCATGCATTAAATGCGGCAACGAGATTGAAATCGTAGCCACAGGCGCGGACGAGCAGGCTGCTTTAGACGAAGCGGTTAAAATGGTAGAAAGCGGATTCGGCGAATAATTTCAATTAACGCTTTAGGGGTTGCCGTATTGCGGCAACCCCTGTAATTACTACTTAAGGACGTGATGATATGTTAAAAGGTATAGCCGCTTCCGAGGGTATCGGAATCGGTAAAGTAATGATAATAGAGGACAGTACGCTGGAATACACTCCGAAAACCGTAACGGATACCGACGCGGAGCTCCAGCGCTTCAGAGACGCGGTAGATACGTTTTGTGAGGAAACCGAACAGCAGGCTGAGGCGGTAAAGAAATCCGCGGGCGAAAAGGAAGCCGAAATCCTTATCGGTCACATTTATATGATGAAAGACCCGGGTATGGTAGGCTCTATGGAAGCCCAGATTACGGGCGGACAGTGCGCCGAGGCGGCTTTGGAGCAGGTTTGCGATATGTTTATCGAAGCTTTCTCCTCAACGGGCGACGAGGTTACGGCTCAGCGCGCCGCTGATGTAAAGGATATCAAAACCGCGATTTTAAGCATTCTTCTCGGAGTTAAAACCGTAAAAATCAGCGAAGCCCCCGCCGGCACAGTTCTTGTCGCAAAGGAAGTTACCCCGTCTATGACAGCGGGTATCAATAAAGAAAACATCGTAGGTATCGTTACCGAAACGGGAAGCCAGACCTCCCACTCCGCGATTCTCGCGAGAGCTCTGGAAATCCCCGCGGTACTCAGCGTAGAAAACGCTACAACAAAACTCTCCTCGGGAGAGCAGATTATCGTTGACGGAAACGACGGCGACGTAATAACAGCCCCGAACGAGGCTCAAATCAGCGAGTATTCAGCGAAGCGCGACGCTTTCCTCAGAGAGAAACGCGAGCTCGAGAACTACCGCGGCAGAAGAACGCTCTCCGCAAGCGGCGAGGAGTATGAGCTGTTCTGCAATATCGGAACCCCCAAGGACGCCGTTAAGGCTATGAACGCCGACGGCGAGGGCGTTGGACTTTTCAGAACAGAATTCCTGTTTATGGACAGAAACGCGCTCCCGACAGAGGACGAGCAGTTCGAGGCGTATAAGCAGGCGGCTCTCGTTTTAAAGGGAAAGGGACTTATTATAAGAACTCTCGATATCGGCGGAGATAAAGATATCCCCTATCTCGGACTCGAAAAAGAGGAAAATCCGTTTATGGGATTCAGAGCTATCCGCTATTGTCTCAGAAACCGTGACCTTTTCAAATCCCAGATTAAGGCGATTTTAAGAGCGAGCGCGTTCGGCGATATCAGAATTATGTTCCCGCTTATCACGGCGGTCGAGGAGCTCAGAGCGGGCAAAGCCCTGGTTGAGGAAGCCAAGTCCGATTTAAGAGCCTCAGGAATAGACTTCGACGAAAATATCAAGGTAGGCGTTATGACGGAAACGGCGGCGTCGGGTGTTATAGCTCACCTGCTCGCTAAAGAAGCCGATTTCTTCAGCATAGGCACAAACGACCTGACGGGTTATACAATGGCGGCTGATCGCGGCAACAGCGACGTGGCTTATCTCTACTCGCCGTTCCAGCCCAGCGTTCTCATTATGATTAAGCGCATTATAGAATGCGGCAGAGAAGCGGGAATTCCTGTCGGAATGTGCGGCGAGGCGGCGGCTAACCCGATGATGATTCCGCTGTTGATTTCGTTCGGCTTAACGGAGTTCAGCGTATCCGCTCCCTCCGTATTAAAGGTTCGTAAGAACATCTCCAAATGGACTAAGGAAGAAGCCGACAAGGTTGCCGACGCGGTTATGAATATGACCACCGAGGCGGAAATTACAGAATACCTCAAAGGCATTGTTTAACGTACAAGCTTTTTAAACGAAAAGGGATTGGCACAAGCCAATCCCTTTTTGTTTTTAATATAAATTGTTTTTTGTGATAGAAGTCAGTTAAGATGATAGCTAAATCAATTCGCCGACTTGAATTATTTCCTATCTAAATTCTATCCATTTCAAACCAGAAGGTCGAGCCTGAACCTAACTTGCTCTTTACGCCGTAGGTCGCTCCGTGAAGGTCGAGAATATTCTTTACGATAGAAAGGCCGAGACCTGTGCCGATAACTCCGCGCTTGTGCTCCTTATCGACCTTATAGTATCTGTCCCAGATATACTCGAGCTTATCCTCGGGTATACCCTCGCCGTGGTCTGTAACTTCTATTCTTACCTTTTTATCGTTAGCCTTCTGAGTTACGATAACCGTCTTGTCCTCTCCGCAGTGGTTAACCGCGTTGTTGATAAAGTTGTAGATTACCTGTCCGAGCTTTATTCTGTCGGCGTTTACATAGACGTTTTTATCGTGCTTAAAGCTTATATCATAGCCCTCCTGCTCGCTGAGCTTGGTATAACGCAGCAGAATATCGTTAACCTCGCCCGTTAAGCTGAACTGCTCGGGCTCGATTTCAATCGCTCCCGACTGGAGCTTGGAGAGGTCGAGCATATCGTTAACGAGGTTTGTCAGACGGTTCGCCTCGTCGATAATAACCTGAACGTTCTCGGGAGTGTTCTCCCCGGGTAAATCGCGCATAACCTCGCCGTAGCCCGTTATCATCGTCAGCGGAGTTCTGAGGTCGTGGGAGACATTCGCGATAAGCTCCTGGCGTAGATTGTCGGTTTTCTGGAGCTCGCGCCTCGTGATGTTCAGAGTATCGCTGAGCTCGTTAACCTCGAGATAGCCTTTGCTTCTGAACTCAACGTTGTAATTACGGCGGGCAAGCTGTTTTATCGTGGTATTTATCTCAACGAGCGGACGCGAAAGCCTTCTCGAAACCACGAAGGCGAGTATCATCGCGAACAGAATAAAAATAACGCTTACAAAGATAAGCTGAATCCTCAGCGTATTTAATACTGTGTCAACGGGTGTGATAAGCGCCGTAACAAGAACGAATCTCTCCTCGTTGCCGCCAAGCTTTACCACCTCGGCGTAGATTAGATTCTGGGCGCGGCGGCGCTGCTCTCTGATTTTGAAGCCTGAGTCGTCAAGCCTAAACTCCGACAGCTCGTCCGAGGAAGCCTCGTCGTCGGCTGTGTAGTAGCTTTTCTGCTCCTCTTTTATGCTGGAGGTCGTAATGTATTTCCCGCCTCTGTCCTTCGCGAGCTTGTAATAAGAATAAATACTGTGCATATTTATCTCGCGCAGTCCCGACGGATTGTTAAACTCGCTTGTGTATTCCTTCGTCATAATCTCGTCGCCCGAGTCATAGACGAAAACGCTCATTTCATTTTCACGCGAAATGTTGCTTATAGCGAGAGTTACGTCCGAGTCGTTTTTTATGCTTTTGGTTATTTTTGAGGCGTAGCCCTCCACCTGAGCCTGTCTTATAATCGTGTAGCAGGTATCGAGAAACGCCACCTGGAAAATCCACAAAAACACCAGCATAATAACCGAAAAGCCGATAAAATAAATACTCAGCTTATATCTCAGCGGTAAGCTTCGCCAACGTGAGATTTTATCAGTTTGTCTCAAAACGATAACCTACCCCTCGAAGCGTAACGATGCATTTGCTGTAATCGCCGAGCGATTTTCTCAAAAGCTTTATGTGGGTGTCCAAAGTTCTCTCGTCGCCGAAGAAATCGTAACCCCAAACCTCGGAAATCAGCTTCTCGCGAGTAAGCGCGAGCCCCTTGTTCTTTACCATATAGAAGAACAGCTCGTATTCCTTAGGCGTCATATCGGCTCGCTTGCCGTCGATTGTAACGATTCTCGCCGAAAAATCGACCGTAAGACCTTTGTAGGTGAATACGTCCTTTTCGCTATCGGCTTTTTTGCCCTCGGACCGCTTTATAACGGCGTTAACTCTCATCATAAGCTCCTTGGGAGAAAACGGTTTTACTACGTAATCGTCCGAGCCGAGCTCAAAGCCGTGAATTTTATCGTACTCCTCGCCTCTGGCGGAAAGCATAATAACGGGAGTATCGGAAAACTTTCTTATCTCCCTGCACGCGGAAAAGCCGTCCAGCTCGGGCATCATAACGTCCATAATAATCAAATCGTATTTGTTTTTACGGCAGATATCTATAGCCTGCATACCGTCGACCGCTTCCTCTACGGTATGTCCCTCGAATTCCGCGTATTTTCTTATAAGCTCGCGGATTCTGAATTCGTCGTCAACTACTAATAATTTGCTCATTTTCTATTCCTCCGTCATAACGTGTGGTAATCCTTTTTTACCTGTAGTTATTATTTTATTCCCCGATTGTGAAAACTGTATGTTGAAAACTGAAAATATCTATGATAAATATAACATAAAACGCGCGAATTTAAAAGAAATAATTGAATTACTCTCAGAAATGATTTATAATATTCCTGATAATTTTTAAGGAGTAAGCTATGGAAACAAGAAAAATTAACGCTCGGGAAATAACCGAAACGGTGAAAAAGCTGTTTATGGACTGCAATTACTTTATCGGAGAGGATATTTTAAACGCGCTCGAAAAGGCGCGGGAAAACGAAACAAGCGATACCGCTGAAAGCGTGCTTTCCCAGATAATCGAAAACGACAAAATCGCCGCTGAGGAGGAAATCCCGATGTGTCAGGACACGGGTATTGCGGTGCTTTTTGTAGAGTACGGCGACAAGGTTTTTATAGACGGTGATTTTGAACAAGCCGTTCAGCAGGGCGTGCGTGAGGCGTACACGGACGGCTATCTGAGAAAAAGCGTGGTGGACGATCCTGTTTTCGACAGAATAAACACTAAGGACAACACCCCCGCGATTATCCACACAAGAATAGTTTCGGGCGACAAAATAAGAATCACAGCGGGCGGAAAAGGCTTCGGCAGCGAGAATATGTCCGCGATAAAAATGCTCACACCCTCCTACGGAGTCGAAGGCGTTAAAAGCTTTATTCTCGACACGGTACGCGCGGCAGGGCCTAACCCCTGTCCCCCGATAGTAGTAGGCGTAGGAATAGGCGGAACCTTCGAGAGAGCGGCTCAGCTCGCGAAAAAAGCGACCTTCAGAAGCATAGACACCTCTAACCCCGATGAGCGCTACCGCGCTCTCGAAAAAGAACTGCTCGATGAAATAAACAAAATGGGCTTCGGCCCTGCGGGACTGGGCGGAAAAACCTGCGCCTTGGGTGTAAACATAGAAACCTCGCCCACCCACATCGCGGGAATGCCCGTCGCGGTAAACATCTGCTGTCACGCCGCAAGGCATAAAACCGCTGAGATATAAGGGGGTATAAAAATGAAAAGAATTACGCTTCCGTTAACGGACGAACAGATAAGCACACTAAAAGCGGGCGACAGCGTTCTGCTTACGGGCACGATGATTACGGGCAGGGACGCCGCTCACAAACGCCTTTTCGAGCTCGCCGAAAAGGGCGAAAAGCTTCCCGTGGATATAAAAGGCGAAACCATATACTACGTCGGCCCAGCCCCCGCCAAGCCCGGGTACGCGGTAGGCCCCGCGGGCCCCACCTCAAGCTACAGAATGGATAAATACGCTCCCAAGCTCCTCGATATGGGGCTCAAGGGTATGGTAGGAAAGGGCAGGCGAAACGACGAGGTAATCAAAGCCGTCGTTAGAAACCACGCCGTATACTTCGCGGCTATCGGCGGAGCGGCGGCGCTTATCGCTAAAAGCATAAAAAAGACCGAGCCTATCTGCTACGAGGATTTAGGCACGGAATCTATAAGAAGATATTATGTTGAGGATTTTCCCTGTGTCGTAGCCGTAGACTGTAAGGGCAACGACGTATACAATAACTTATAAGCAAATAATATAAAAAACTCCGTCTCAAAGCTTACGCCTTGAGACGGATTGTTTTTTAAAATATACCGCCTTCGTCTTTATCTCCGCCAGGGTTACCGCCTGAGGTGGGGGGTTGTGGTTGGCCTGTAGCCGGTTGATTACCCGACCCCAGGAGATTATCTTTTATATCGTATTTTATTATCTCTATTTCAGCGTTCTCATATCGTTTTTTCGACATATAATTGCCTCCTTTATTAATTGCTTTCAACAAATGCTTTCGCCGCCTGATAGTAAGCGTATAATGATTTTGCCATATTCTTTTGAGTTTCTTCTGTTGATCTCTCCGCGGCAAGCTGAGCCCACATAACTATACTGTAGTTGAAGTTGAACAGTTCCGTTTCTCCCTTTTTAACCACAACATTCTGAACATTATCGAGCTCGTATGCAAGCACTGTATCGGAGTCGATATAGTAATAATTATCCTTATCGTGCTTAGCTGTTTTGTTTTCTCCTCCGATTTTAAAAGTATAATCTCCGATATCCGCTCCGCTTTCAAGCGAGAAGTAATAGCGTCCAAAGGGCGCGTTTCGGAAAAATATCGATGAACCGTAATAACTGATACCTTGAACTGTATCGATCGGACGATTGAAATTAACAGTGCTGGCAACTGTTACATTTTCCATACTGTCCTCATAATCCTTATTCGCGTATACAACGTCGCTTTCAGGCTCGCCGTTGTATTTAAAATGCTTTTGCGTATATCCTCCGTAGTTTAGAGTCGCTCTGAATAAAGCTATTTCCTCTGCTCTTTGGCTATTTGCTATTCCCGCGATGCAGTATTCGCGGATGCTTCTTGTATATGTTCCTTTTGACTCTCCGTTAACAAAAAGCTCGGCGGTAACGGGAATTGTCATTTCTGAAGCGGTCAGCCTGCAGCGGAAACGATAGTACCTGTTGCTGTGCATATCGTTTCGGGAAGCGTTTACGGTTTCCGTTTTAGCTTCTCCGTAATGGTTAAAGCTTAATCTTACATACGCGTTGTCAACATCCTCGTCATCAAGAGTAGCGAGGAAATTAAGGCTTAGATTATCCTTAAAGGATACTGTATTCGCCTGTAAAAGCTTGGCTTCTGTTTTCCACTTCGCCGTTAAGGTAATATCCTCCGTTATTACGGTGTCAAAGTCAAATAAATCATCGCCTGAGTACCAGCCTTTAAAGGTATATCCGCTTTTAGTCGGAGCTTCGGGTTCTTCGACCTTCGTTCCCCTTTCGACAACAACCGTATCAGCGGAATCGTCAACCTCAAAGGTTACTTTGGGGTCGGACTGACTCGATTGGGGGTTATCCAAATCAACATATCCGCCCGAAATAACCTGATTATCCACTAAATTATTGTAGCGATAGGGATAGTTCCCGTTTGATGAAATATTCGCCGTTGAATAAAACTCGTCGAGCGTTGTCGTTATATCGTTCGCGTCATAACTGCCGTTAACATTGAAAACAACGCTAATCAGCGCCGCGCCCTCGGAGAAATCGTAAGGCGTATTTATATTTGACGCGTTAAACAAAATCTTGTTGCTATACGCTTTATAAATATTTGAACTGATAGTCACGCTCGAAACGGTCAGCGCGGAGGGAAAATGAACTTCGCCCGAGTAACCGTTTATCGGTTCCTGACATTTTATTTTATACTCATATGTTATAGTTGTTTCTTCTGCCGAAGCGGACACAGCCGCCGCGCAAAGAGCCGTAACAGCCATAATAACCGCGAGTATTACGGAAAAAACGGCTTTTAACAGATGTTTCATTATATCCCCTCCCTATAAAAATCTAAAACTATGTATACACTTTCATAATACTACATTTTATCGGCTTTTGCAACGTTTTTATTCAAAAAGTTCGGGGTGCATACGGCTGTAGTGAAAAATGTATTGCTGGGCTATTCCCGCGTAGGGGCCGAAATCGTTTTCCGTCATATCGGGGAACAGCTTATCGAGCGCTCTTTTCATCCAGACGTCAACGGGAAATGCCTCCACGCGGTGCAGACCGAACAGCAGAGCGCAGTCCGCCACCTTTTTGCCGACGCCCTTTATTTTCATAAGCTCCTCCCTCGCCTTGTCGTAGGGGAGCTTTCGGCATTTTTCGAGGTCGACCTCGCCCGCGCTGACTTTTTGGGCCGCGTCGATTATGTATTTATTTCTAAAGCCCGCGCGTATCGGCGCTAAATCCTCGGGAGATAATCCCGCCAGATTTTCAGCCGAGGGAAAGGTGTAATAATCGTCGATTTTCCCGCCGAAGCTCTCGCACAGCCTTTGTACAATTCCTTTTATCCGCTTTATATTGTTGTTCTGGGAGATAATAAAGGTGCAAAGCGCCTCCCACGGCTCTTGTCGAAGAATCCTTATCCCCGGGGCGTAGGCGCAGGCGTCGCGCAGAACGGGGTGGAGATTTTTTATGTCCTCGCGGATTTTTCCGTAATCGAGCTCCAAATCAAGATAGCTTTTCCAGATATTTTCAAAATCCTCGGCGGTTGTATTTTCGATACACAAGCAATCGCCGTCAAAATATATTTCCGCCTTTTTCCCGAACGCTACGCCGCTGAATTTTCCGTCGTTTTCCACCCAGCGAAAGCTCTGTCCGCAGTCGAGCGTCTGGGCTAAATCCAAATCGGTAACTCCCTTTATTTTTATTCCGTTGTCCGTTTTTATTACATTCATAAATTCCTTTTCCTTCTTCCCTTTTCCGCTAAAATAAGTATACCATATTTTCAGAATTTATGATACAATATAAATATAAAAATTTCAGAGGTGATTTTTGTGAAGGAAAACATCTGCACAATTCCGATAAACGATTTATTCAAACCGAAAAACGGCTGTCCGATTTGCCGAATGGAGGAAATGCTCGAGGAAACGTACGTCGATTTCGTGGTCGGCGACGCGATGATGGAGCCTAATATCAGAATTGAAACGAACAAAAAAGGCTTTTGCCACAGGCATTTTACCAAAATGTTCAAAGCGGGACAAAAGCTTCCGAACGCGCTGATTATGGAGTCACACTTAAAATCAATAATCGAAAACACCCTCCCCAATAAGGCGGGCTCAAAGCCCGACAAAAAATCCCTCGAAAAAATAAAGACTCTCAGAGAAAGCTGTTATGTCTGTGACAGAATCGACCACGATATTCATCATCTTCTCGTTACTGTTTTTTCCGAGTATCAGAAGTCCGAACAATTCAGAGAGCTTTATCGGGAACAGCCCTTTATATGTCTTAATCATTACGAGTATATTTTAAGGGACGCTATGGGCAAGCGCGGAATAAGCTCCAAGTTTATGAAGCAGTTCAACGAGGACACCTACAACCTCACCAAAAATTATCTGCTCGAGCTTAAGGAGGACACCTCCTACTTCTGCTCTATGTTCGACTACCGCAACCGCGGCAAGGACTTCGGCAAGAGCAAGGATGTTATCGAGAGAAATATAGAGTATCTAACGAAAGAATTACCGGAATAAGACAAGAAAGCGCGCGCGTCAGCGCGTCCGCCTTTCGCTTAGCCGTCGCTCGTGCGCGCGCAGCGTGCAACTGAGCGGGCAATACAAATTATTTTTGTGTGATAGGAGTCAGTAAAGATGATAGCTGTTTCA
>CADBSD010000044.1 GCA_902797225.1 uncultured Ruminococcus sp.
AAGTGTTGTATAATTATTTTGAGGTGATTTGATGGAATTCCGGGTTTTACAATATTTTTTGGCAGTCACAAGAGAAGGCAATATCTCAGCCGCCGCGCAGTCGCTCAATCTCTCTCAGCCGTCACTGTCAAGGCAGTTACGAGATTTGGAGGAAGAGCTCGGCGTGACGCTCTTTATCAGAGGTAAAAGGCATATTGAGCTGACCGAGGAAGGCTTGATCCTCCGCAAAAGAGCAAGCGAGATGATGCAGCTTGTCGAGCTGACGGAGAGCGAGATCTCCGAAATCAAGAATAATATCTCAGGCAGTCTGAATATCGGCGCGGGAGAATCGTATTCTATGCATCGCGTCACAAGGGTGTTTTATCGCTTAAAGACGGAATACCCCAACATTAGGTTGAACATTTTCAGCGGAGATACCGAGGACTTAAAGGACAAGCTCGACCGAGGGCTGCTCGATTTTGCGCTGATTTTTACCGACTTTGACCGTGAAAGCTATCATCACTTAATGCTCGATGACAAGGAGATCTTCGGCGTTATTATGCGCAGGGACAGTGAGCTCGCCGAAAAAGAGAGCGTCACTGTAAAAGACTTGTACGGCAAGCCGCTCATCGTATCACGAGCCAACGGTTTATCGCTTTTCAGCGGAGCGCAGGCAAGACATTTGCAGGTCGCCGCAACCTATAATCTACTCTACAACGCCTCGCTGATGGTCGAGGACGGAATAGGTTATGCTGTTTCATTCGACAAGCTGGTCGACACCTCCGAAACCTCGAAATTATGCTTCCGACCGCTGACTCCCGAAATATCCGTTCAGCCAACGCTGATATGGAAACGCGAGCAAAAACTGTCGCTCGTTTCGCAGCTTTTTATTGATAAACTTGAGAGTAACAAATAAAAAATGTCGTTAGGCAAATACTTTAATTCCTATTGGTAGCATTATATAGTAAGTATAGAGCTCACTTTAATAGCATCATGCAGAATAACCAATTTCATGAGATTCTCAAAAATGTAATTCATTGTATTGATGTAATGTAAGAAAAAGTTTAAAAAAGAATAGCTATCAATTATAATTACTTTAAAGAATATAAATAAACGCATAGTAGAGCGCTTAAAAGCGAAAATTTAATTCTCAAAAACAACACAGACAATTCCAATAAATGAGTTGCCTGTGCTTTTTTGTGTTCTTGCAGAGTTTACCCCGCGCCCTCTAAAAAAGGCTGAAATTTTACCGCACCCCTCAAAAATAAGCCGAAATTTTACCGCGCACCCTAAAAAACGGCTCGAGTTTTACCGCGGGCAGTTTGCGAAAGCCCTACTCATCGACCGCATATAAATTCGTATCAAAGTTACGGTACAAACCCAAAAAAAGTAACGAGTCCATTGGACTCGTTATTTTTTTTGGCACGCCGATAGGAAGGGGTACGGCGGTCGCTTCGGTATTTCCCATATTTATGGACAAAAACTTTGCTTTCTGCTATCATAATAACGAAAAAACTCGTGAATTAAACTCGCGGGAATAATTTGTCGAAATTGAGCAAAGAAAAGCTTTTTTGACGCGTGCAAAATACAACACGTTGGATTTTGAAAACAACATTTAAGAGGTTGAGTATTATGAAAAGAATCATATCGGCGTTACTTACGGCGGTCATTATAACAACGCCGCTCGCGTCATGCGGCGGTGAAACACAAAAGTCCGACAACGGCATACGCAATTTGTATTTTAAGGACAGCGCAAAAAACAAAAAGGCCGCCGCTACATTTCTTAACAGTAAAAGCGGAAAAACCAAAACGGTTAAGATGAAAAAAATCAGCAGCGATAAAAACTACTGCACCTTCTTATGTAAGGGCGACACCGATAAATATAATATGGTCTATTTTAACGGTAACGACACACCAAAAGACGTAGTTGCATTCAACAAGTGTACAAACGGGTGGTACAAAACGAAGGATAAAATAATTCCCTATTCAGAGGGCGGAGATAACAATAACGATTTTGAGTTTGACGTTGTTACGCTTAAAGGCTATGGATATGAAAAGAAAGTGCATATCTGGAAACCGTATGATTATGACGCTTCATCAAAGGAAAAGTACTCAACAATATATGTCCTCGACGGTCAGAATGTAGCTTACGGCGGGAAACAGGGAAGTAATATAACGGACAGCCCGCGTATTATTGAGCAGGTAAAAGCTATGACGGAGCAGACAGGAGTAAAAGCCATAGTTGTAGCGATTGAAAACGTTTTTTCGCGCGAT
>CADBSD010000045.1 GCA_902797225.1 uncultured Ruminococcus sp.
ATCTCAGGAGGTGCTTTAAATGGCAGCGTTTGACAGAATACTTTCGGGAATTCCCGAAATGGACAAGGCTCTTGACAATATCAGATTAGGTGATAACGTCGTCTGGCGTGTTTCCGAGCTCGACGAGTTTAAATTGTTTATGGAGCCTTATGTAGAGCAGGCGATTAAGGATAAACGGAATATTATTTATTTTCGATTCGCGAGTCACGAACCGTTTTTCGAGGATAAACAAGGGGTTAAAATCGTAAAAATTCCCCTGTCCCACCGTTTTGAAACATTTACCGTCGAGATACATAACGTAATTGAAAAAGAGGGTAAAGACGCCTTTTATGTTTTCGACTGTCTTTCGGAGCTTCAAACCGCCTGGGCGACAGACCTTATGATGGGCAACTTTTTCAGAGTAACCTGTCCTTTCTTATTTATACTGGATACGGTAGCGTTTTTTCCGCTGATTCGAGGAAAGCATTCTGTCTATTCGGTAAATAAAATAATGAATACGACACAGCTGTTTTTGGATGTTTATACAGGGAAAAAAGAAATATTCGTCCGTCCCGAAAAGGTCTGGAACAGAGAGTCGGACACGATGTTCTTCCCGCATACCTACAATCCGTCCACGGGCGCTTTCCGCCCGATAACCGACGGCGTAAAATCAAGCAGATTTTATAATATCCTCGGTAAGCTCCACCGCGGTACTGACGACCAATATACAGATTCGTGGGACAGATTTTTTAATAAAACGAAACAGAAAGAGAGTACCGGCGAAGATATTTCCGAGGAATGCTCGACAATGTGCAACATTATGATGACGCGCGACACAAAGATGCGTGAAATGGTAAAAAAGCATTTTATGCCCGAGGATTACTTTGAAGTCAGAAGCCATATGATTGGAACGGGAATGATAGGCGGAAAAGCCTGCGGAATGTTGCTCGCGCGGGCTATTATCCGAAACGAGGAGCCCGATATCGACGAAATCCTCGAACCTCACGATTCGTTCTATGTCGGTTCCGATTTATACTATACGTACATTGTGGACAACGGCTTCTGGGATATGAGAATAAAACAGAGAACCGACGAGGGTTTTTTCAAGCTTGCCGACGAGTTCAAAAAGCTTCTCCTAAACGGAAAGTTTTCACAAGCGATGCGTGAGCAGTTCGGGCATATAATTGAATATTACGGTCAGGATCCGTATATCGTCCGTTCCTCCAGTATTCTTGAGGACGGCTTCGGAAACGCGTTCGCGGGCAAATATGATTCGGTATTCTGCGCTAACCGCGGAAGCTTTGAGGACAGGCTGAACGAATTTGAAAACGCTATAAAAACCGTATACGCGAGTACAATGAGTCTTTCGGCTCTCGATTACAGAAAAAGGCGCGGACTCGACAAACGCGACGAGCAAATGGCGCTTCTTATACAGAGAGTTTCAGGCTCGTATTACGGTTCATATTATATGCCGTGCGCGGCTGGAGTGGGCTATTCGTACAGCCCATACAGATTCCTGCAATCCGCCGACCCGAAAGCAGGTATGCTCAGGCTCGTAATGGGACTCGGCACATGCGCCGTAGACAGGACAGAGGGTTCATACCCCAGACTCGTAAGCCTCGATATGCCGCAAAGAACGGTTTATTCCAGCGCCGCCGACAGGCACAGATATTCCCAGCGGAAAGTTGAGGTTATAAATACGGCTGAAAAAGACCTGGAAACAGTCGAATTGAGAGCTTTAGAACCTGTGCTCCCGTATTATCTCGGCAATGTTCTATTGGAACACGATTTTGACGCCGAGTCGCGCCTCAGAGAAATGGGACGAAATCAAAACGTCAGATTCATTTCCTGCAAGGGGCTTGTTTCTAACAAAACGCTTATGGATTGTATGCGCAGAATGCTTGCTTGTATCCAGAAAGAATACAGGTATCCCGTTGACACCGAGTTTACAATCAATATCTCCGACAGCGGAGAATATACGATTGATTTACTGCAGTGCAGACCGCTCCAGATAGTAAAGGGCAAAGCCTCGGTAGATATTCCGAAAGACGTAGACGCTCAAAAAATAATTATGGAGAGCAAGGGCGCGTCAATGGGACTGTCCAGAATCGAAAAGCTTGATTATATTGTTTATGTAGACCCGATAGGCTATTATAATATGCCTTATGTCGAGAAAATAAACGTAGCTAAATTTATCGGCGGAATCAACTGGCGTTTCCGTGACAAAGAAAAGCATATGATGCTTATGTCCCCGGGGCGGATAGGTACATCCTCGAACGAGCTGGGAGTTCCCACGGCGTTTTCCGACATCAGCGGATTTGACGTAATCTGCGAAATGGAGGAGGCGAAGGCGGGTTATAACCCCGAGCTTTCCTACGGAAGCCATATTTTCCAGGATTTGGTAGAGGCGGAGATTTTGTACACCGCTGTGTTCAATAATAATAAAACGCTTAAATTCTCCCCCGAAAAGCTCGAGGTTTTTAAGGACGTTTCGGCTGAATTTGACGGCGGAAAGGAACTCGAGGGAATTGTTCGGGTGTATAAAACCGAAAACTGTACGTTGTATTACGATATAAACGAGGAACATTTAATGGTCAGAATATAACCGCGACACTCTGAATTCGCGGTAAAACGCCTCCCTGTAAGCTTCGGGGAGGCGATTTTGCGAAAAAATTATTTTTGTATGTATAAAAACACTGTTTTCAACTGTCTATAATAATAGAGTTAACTCAAAAGTCGGGAACGGAAATACTATGAGTCAGAAAAAAGAAAAAGAATTCGAAAAAATTTACAGCGAATATAAGGATACTGTCTTTGGAATCTGCGTTATTTACCTGAAGGATTATCATCTCGCCGAGGACGCGGCTCAGGAAACCTTTATCAAGGTGCTGAAAAAACATTCGAGCCTCAGGGATAAAACGAAGCTTAAGGCGTGGATTACAAAGATAGCTATTAACGTATGCCGAAACAAGCTCCTTCGCAAAAGCAGGAAGGAAATCCCTTCCGAAAACCTGCCGCAAAAACAAGTAAGCGGCAAATACGAGGAAAAGCTGAGCGTAAAGGACGCCGTATCCAGGCTCAAGCCCGAGCTTCGGGAGGCGGTAATTCTTTTCTATTACCAGGATTTTACCCAGGCTGAAATTTCCCGAATTCTGAAAATTCCGCCGACTACCGTTGCTTACAGAATCCGTACGGCAAAAGCTCAACTGAAAACGATTCTGGAGGAGGATTGAGATGACTGATTTTAAAACCGTTATTAAGGACGAATATAGCGATATTACGTTTAACGTAGAAGCAAGCGAGATTATATCCGCGTATAAAAAAGAACGCCGAAGAAGGATATCGGTATTGACAAGCTCAGCGCTGTGCTGTATGTTGATTGTGACGCTTTTTATCAGCTTTAACCCGCGCGCCGTCGAGGGCTTCGTAAGCTCGACTCAGAGCTTTTTATCGGGAATATTTCCGCCCTCTGATAATATTTCCGAAATCACGGGAACAAAGCCGAGCGAAACTTATTCACCGAGTACAACAAGCGTGAAAAAAGAACAAACGGCTAAAAAACATATCGATAAAAAGAGCAAAACAAAAACCAAATCAAAAGAACAGAAAATGACGGCGGAAGCGAAACAGATAAGCTCCGTTCCCGTAATTGAAACTCAGCCCGAAACGGAAGCCGAGGAAACTGTAGCGAAAGTTAATTTTGATGTTCTCAAAAACGGGAAAATAAAGCTCACGCGGTTTGAAACCGACGAAAAAAAGATTGTTATACCAAAAAGGATTGAAGGATATAAGGTCGCGGTTATCGGGAGCGGGATTTTTGACGGAAATAACTCCGTTGAAGAAATCACGCTTCCCGATACCGTCACCGAAATCGAGGAAAAGGCGTTTAAGAATTTAAGATTACTCACGTCGGTAAAAATGAAAAACGTAAAAGTTATCGGAGGAGAAGCCTTCGAGGGCTGTAAGTCGCTTAAATCAATTAACCTCGGTAGTATTAAAAAAATAGGAGCTTACGCGTTTAAGGACTGCGTCAGTATCGAAAGCGTATCGATTCCCGCGTCCGCCGAGATTGTCGGAAGCGGAGCGTTCTATAATTGCTCAGGCTTGAAAACAGCGTATATCTACGCTGACTGCGACGATAATGACGAGTTCTCCTACGGAGAAACCTTCAAAGGCTGTAAAAACCTTCAGAAAGCGGTTATCGGCGACGGGGTCAAGCGGGTTTACTCGGAAATGTTTCAGGATTGTACGTCGCTGAGCGAAGTGTTGCTGCCGCTTACGCTGGAGGCTATTGAGTTCAAGGCTTTCTACGGCTGTACCAAGCTTTTGTCAATCGAAATCCCGAGGCTGGTTAAATATTACGGAAAGCTTTGTCTGGGCTATTACGGCGCGGAAAATAAGGTGAGCGGCTTTACGATAAAGGGCTACAGAGATTCTTCCGCTTATGTCTACGCCG
>CADBSD010000046.1 GCA_902797225.1 uncultured Ruminococcus sp.
AGAATTCAAACCTGACGATACATCAGAAACTACCGTACCCGAGACCACCGTTTCCGAGACAACAGTACCTGAGACAACTGTTTCCGAGACAACAGTACCTGAAACAACAGCTCCTGATAAGATCTACACAGCTGAGAACGGCGAAGAAATCAACCTTGACCAGAAGGTTGAGAGAGCCGCGGACGATACTCAGTTAACAGGAATCAGCAACGAGTTTAAGAATCTCCAGATTCTCGGTGTTCAGAAGAAGAAGGATACCACAAAGAGAAGCATAAGATTCATAACTGTTGTTAACAATAAGGTTATTCAGGACGCTGATGATTACGGATATATCGCTGTCGGCGCGGCCAATATGGATATTGCACGTTCAATAGTAGAGAGCTATACATTAGACAAGGCTCCTGCAAAGAACGTATTCAGTTGTAAGGATAAAGACAACAAAATCAGTGGTGATTACGGTAAGAAAGCTGCTGATAAGGATTATAAGTACGTAACATATTCGGTTAACGACATCAAGGAGTACGCTGTAGGTGTAATGTTCTACGTTAAGGATAAGAACGGCAACGTATTCTACGCTCCTTATACAAATTCCGGCGGAACAACTTACAACAGCTGTGTAACCGATTGGAACGCTTTAGTAGGGTAGTGATATTATGAAAAAGGAAAAAGAATACTCCAAACCTGAGTTAGAGATAATAAAATATTCTGACGAGGACGTTTTGGATGGCAGCCCTACTGAGCCTACAGAAGAATACGGACCTATAATAAAAACTTAACAATCAAGGGGCTTGCTCAAAGCAAGCCCCTTTTGTCGGGTTGTTTTTATGAATCCAAGTGAAAAATTATGGTATTTTATATGAATTTTGATAAAAATATAAACAATTATTGAATTATTATAAACAGTATGCTAATATAACTGTAAAGACCGCGACGTCTTAATACCTTCGGGAGATGATATTTTTGAAAAAAATAACGGCTCTTATTCTTTCGTTTGTGCTTATACTGTCGTGTTCCGTTTCGGCGTTCGCTGCTGAAACGAACAAAGAAAAAACGGGAGTAGTAACCAAAAAAATTGAAATCGGTACGGGAACGAGCGACTCCTACAGGACAATCGTTCAAAAATATCCCGCGGCAGCAGAGTTTATTTATAATGAGCTTAAGAATAATTACAAAAATTATCTGGGCGGTAATTATATTAACGTGAGAAACTATAATATTCCGATTGCGGACGGGTTTGCTCTTTATTACGGTGTGGTAAACGAGTATATGGATCTTTACCATGTAAATTTGACGACCTGTACCAGAAATGTTTTGGATAATGACAGTTTTATAAACGGACTAAAACCGACGTTTCTTTTTGATACGGCTGAAAAAATCGAAACCGCAAACAAAGCGGTCGAAAAGCAGATAACAAAATACTTAAAGGGTGTAGACAACAGCTGGCCCGATATTCAAAAGGCACGTTATCTCCACGATTTACTGGCGTTGCAAACGGAATACGTTGATACGGATCAGGATATTCAACATTCCGCCTACGGTATTCTGGTCAACAAAGAAGGCGTGTGCCAGGGATATACTCACGCTTACGGAATTTTGCTCGACAGATGCGGTATTGATAGTACTATCGCCACAAGCCCCGCGCCTTATATGAAGCACGAGTGGAATCAGGTCGTACTGGACGGAAACTTTTATAACGTTGACGTAACCTGGGACGATCCCCTGTTAGATGAACTAGGTTATGTAAGACACAAATACTTCCTTTCCAGCGATACGCTTTTTATGAGCGAGGGCAACGACGGACACCACGATTGGACAGGAGAAGACGCTACCGATACAACCTATGATGAAGCGTGGTGGAAAGAAATTGAAGGTAGTATCTATTACGATTGTGACGCCGATAAAGAATACTATATAAAAAGAGAAACAAACCCCAACTACCCCGATTTTAAAAAGGGAGTGTTAACAGAGAGGGATTGCAGCTCAAACACGGAGAGAACGCTTGCCGAGGTACAAAAACCCTGGTCCGCAGGCGACGGATACAACTATATAGTTAACTTTACAAAGCTTGCGTATTATGACGGATATTATTATTTTAATAATTCGGAGAAAATCCTCAAAATAAAGCCTGATGATGAAAATCCTCAGACGGTTTTGGAAAACGATAAAGAATATGAAATATACGGTATGCGGATTACTTTCGACGGTCATCTGGATTACTCGGTAAAGGCTTTTGCGACTGACTCTGATATAATATATACATACGACCTGAAAAGCGCGGTCGAAAGAGCGCTGAGCGAGGAGCTCGCTATTGACAGCGAGGATACATATTTCGGCGGATTTGGTATAACCGTTCCCGACGACGGATACACGGGGCTGAATTTCCTCGGAGTTCAGAAAAAGAGCGCTGATGAACAGAATTCCATGCGTTTTATAAGCCTTGTTTCCAGCGAGGTTCTTAAAAACGCCAAGGAATACGGCTACGTATTTACGTCGACCTCAAAGGAAACCGCGACAGCCAAACAGCTCGCCTCAAAGCTCACGGTGGAAAACGGCCATAAATACGACTGCAAGGATACGGTAAACACCTCAACGGGAAACTGGGGAAACGGTGATTTAGACGCGACAGGTTATAAATATGTGACCGCCGCGATAAACAATATCACGGGCAATAAAGCGATTGTGGCGCGTCTGTATTTCATAGATAACAACGATAACGTTCACTACGGCTCGTATATAGACTCGGACAATAATATATGGGACGGTTGCGCCGCAAGACTCAGCGATTTAGTTTAAAAGGAAAGAGTGATACTATGAAAAAATACATTTCCCCTGAAATTGAAATGATAAAGTATAATGACGATGACATACTCATTGTGTCGTCTAATGTAAAGAAAAACGGAAAATATAACGTAGAATTCAACTATCAGGAATGGAACGACGATATTATCTGAGTAAATTCTACCGATACAAAGCGGCGCGATTATTTTTCGCGCCGTTTTTTTCTGCCTGGGCTTTAAATAAATACAATAAAAGTTCAATAAAAGTTCAATAAAACTGTTTTATAATACGGATAAAGTAAAAAAGCGGTTTTCGATTTTTCGATTTTTCGGTTTTTAAACTTACAAACGAAAACAAAAACGTATTTTCTTCGAAAACCGCTTTTGATAATTATTAAGCTGAGCTATAAAATTTTAATCCAGGGATTGGAGGAATAACAATGAAAACAAGAAAGCTATTATCCGTAATTATTTCGGCGATACTGCTGTTGTCGATGTTCCCGCTGTCGGCGTCGGCGTATTCAAAGGAAAAGGTAACGCTGACCTTTTCCGACAGCGAGGTAACTTCGAGCGCCGAAAGCTCGGGCTACACAATAAGCGGCACAACGCTTACTATCACCTCAAAGGGTACGTACAGAATTACAGGAAGCTGCTCTGAGGGCTCTGTCACGGTGGCAAAGGGACTCTCGGATGTAACGCTTATTCTCGACAATCTGACGTTGACCTCGGCAAAAACCGCGCCGATTGTTGTAAAAAATTCGAGCTCGGTTCTTATTAAGACACAGGGAGTTTCAACTCTTACCAACAACGAGGACGCCTCAACCGAAGCGACAAACGAGGACTACGAGGGCGCGGCAATCAAGATTAAAACAGGCTCGTCGCTTACGATGTTCGGGGACGGTACGCTGAAAGCGGTCGGCAACTCAAAGAACGGTATCAAGGGCGCGGCGACGTCCTCTCTGACATTCAACGGCGGTACGTATATCGTAACGGCGGCGAACAACGGCATAGCGGCAGACGGAACGGTCACGATTAACGACGGTACGTTTAATGTGACAAGCTCCAACGACGCTATTAAATCAGAACCCGACGCGGGCGATACGGACTCCGCGGGCAAGGTCGAGATTAACGGAGGCACGTTTACCATAAACGCTCAGGGCGACGGTATTCAGGCGGCGGAAAATCTCACAATCACAAACGGAACTTTTGATATAAAAACACTTGACGGCTACAACAGCTCGTCGTTCAATAAAAATACAATGAGCTGTAAGGGCTTAAAGGCTTCGGGCAACAACGATAACGAAACCGAACCGACAAATCAGCTCAATATCTCAGGCGGTACGTTTAACCTCAACACCGCTGACGACGCTGTACATTCCGACGGATACGCCACAATAACAGGCGGAACATTTAAGATTTACTCAGGCGACGACGGCGTTCACGCCGACGCGACATTGACCTTGGGCGTTGAAAACGGCTATGAGAGAGATCCCGAAATCTATATCTACTCAAGCTACGAGGGACTCGAGGGCGCGGTTGTAAACGTTTATCAGGGCAAATATTATGTTATCGCTTCCGACGACGGAATCAACGCGGCGGGCGGAAGCTCCAACGGCTCCGATCCCTCTCAGGGCGGACAGGACCCGTTCAGACCGGGACGTCCGGGACAGGGCGGTATGCCCGGTCAGAACACCTCGTCAGGTAATTACTCGCTGAATATTTACGGCGGCGATTTCTACGTAAACTGCGAGGGCGACGGACTCGATTCCAACGGAACAATTAGTCTTCTCGGCGGAAACCTCACAATCCTTTCTATGAGAGGCGGCGGAGATAACTCTCCGATCGACGCCGACGGAAATATTACCATAAAAGGCGCGACAGTATTCGTGGCAGGCTCGCAGGGTATGGGAATGCGTTTATCTAACAGCCAGAATTATTACTCGAGCAACAGCTCCTATCAGGCGAACACGGTAGTAAACGTCAGCACAAACGGTACGCTTGTAAGAAGTGAAAAGCTCGTTAGAAATATCAGCTATCTTTTCTATTCATCACCGAATATGACCTCAAATTCCGCTTCCGTTTCCACGGCGTCAAGCGTTACGACCTGTAAGAGCAACGGCTTTGAGCATAAGTTTGACAACGGTGTTACAGAGAAAGCGGCTACGACCTCGTCCGCGGGCGTTATAAAGTATACCTGCTCGAGCTGTAATGAGGTTGAAAGAAAAACCATACCGAAAACAACAGAGGTAACGGAATATACCGAGGAAGATGACGAGGAAGAAACTACTCAGGCTGAGGAGGACGACAAGGGATATAATGTAAGCTTCTTGGCAGATTCCCATTCGTCCGTAAATGTTTACCATACACAGGATTACACATCGGTAAGTGAAACGGGCGTGACCACGGCGGTTTCCCGAAACAGCGACACAGGCAGTCCCGACAGCACGGGAACAGGTCAGGTGAATTTCGCCGTAGTCACAGACAGCGGATATAAGGTGGACAGTATTACCGTTGAGGGCGGATATAACGCTCTTAAGACGGTTTCCGCTAACGATAATATTTACCGCGTAACAAAAGTTACGAGCGATATTGTTATTACCGTTACGACAAAAGCCGAGGACGGCACCGAGCAGGAGGACGAGGGCTATAAAGTCAGCTTTGTAACCGACGGCAACGCCTCAATAAATGTATATTATTCGCAGGACTACACCTCAGCCGATGAAACAAACGCGACTTCAAGTTGCTCCCGAAATTCAGCCACAGGGGCTCTGGACAGCACGGGCGAAGGTCAGGTGAATTTCGCGGTAGTATTAGCGGAGGGCTGTGAGATAGACTCAATCACAATCGACGGTACGTACAAAAACCTGAAAGGGCCTGAGGACACAGGCGCGGAGAATACATACCGTATCACCAAAATACAGAGCGCGCTCACCGTTACGGTCAAAACAAAAGCGAGCGCGGGCGAGGTTGAGGAAACCACCGACGCGGCTGAAGCTGCGACCTCAGCGGTTGAAGCCACGACCGCGCCCGAAAGCGGAGAACAAGCGACAACAGCTCAAACGAGTGCTACGGAGGCTGTGGAAACAACCGAAGCGCAGACAACGACGGCTCAGGAAACAGAAACTGTTGAGCAGAGCGCAACAGCCGCTGCGACAACCGCGCCGACGACCGAACATCAATCGACAACAAAAGGAGTCGGAGCGGGAGCTGATTTCACCTCGGCGGATAAGCTTATTAAAAACAGCAAAACAGAAGAACCCAAAGGCGCGGCTTTCTCGAAGCTTGTCGAAAGAGCCGTAAAGATAACCAAAAAAAGCGTAACACTTAAGTGGAAAAAAGTGAGCGGCGCTGAAAAGTACGTAGTTTACGCTAACGCCTGCGGAACAAAGAACAAATTTAAAAAGCTTACAACATTATCGAGCTCCAAAACAAAAATAAAGATAACTAAGCTTAACGGCAAAAAGCTTAAAAAGGGTACTTATTATAAATTCCTTGTAGTAGCCGTAAACAGCGAGAACAAGGTTGTTTCAACAGCCTGTACTATCCACACGGCAACAAAAGGCGGAAAAGTGGGCAACTATAAAACCGTTAAAACGGCGGCTAAGAATAATAAAGTAACCTTATCACTCGGTAAAACCTTTAAGCTTAAAGCAAAGGCTGTACCTCAGAGCAAAAAGAAAAAGGTTAAAGCCCACCGAGCCGTAAAATATGAGTCAAGCAACAAAAATATCGCGGCAGTAAGCTCGAAGGGAGTTATAACCGCGAAGAAAAAGGGTACGTGTTATGTGTATGTTTACGCTCAGAGCGGAACATACAAGAGGATTAAGGTCATTGTTAAGTAATTGCGAAACGCGATTACATTTCTCCTTTCATATACATAGTAAAAATCTCCGAACGATAACCCGTTCGGAGATTTGCTTTATACTTATTTATTTTCTGTACAGCCTTTTTGTTTCGTACGTAGGCTCTGTCGTAAGTCTTATACCGAGCTTTTTAAGCGTTCTTGTGTCGGTGTCGGAAAGAATAACCGTAGCGTGAGCGTCGGTATCTTTGAGCAGCGGAAGCTTTTCCATAGCGAGCTTAGCCGTGGGGTTTGTTACCGCCGACATCGAAAGCGCGATTAGAATCTCGTCGGTGTGCAGTCTGGGGTTGAATGAGCCTAAGCTGTCCACCTTTAATTTCTGTATCGGCTCAATTACAGCGGCGTCGAGTATGTCAACCTGGTCGGGAATATCAGCTAAGGATTTCAGAGCGTTCAGAAGCATCGCCGAGCAGGCGCCGAGCAAATTGGAGGTTTTGCCCGTAATTATTTTTCCGTCCGCAAGCTCAATCGCGGCGGCGGGAGCTCCTGTTTCCTCGGCTTTTTTGAGCGCGGGCTCAATAACGCGTCTGTCCGTTACGCTTAGCTTATTCTGCTTCATAAGAAGGCTGATTTTATTTGCTTCTTCAAGAGAGGCGATACCCTTTGTGTTGTTACACAGCGCGTAGTAATAACGGCGGATAATTTCCTGGTTAGCCGCTTCGCAGACAGCCTCGTCGTCAATAATACAATTGCCCGCCATATTAACGCCCATATCCGTGGGTGATTTATACGGCGACTCGCCTAAGATAAGCTCGAACATTGTATTTAAAACAGGGAAAATCTCGATATCTCTGTTGTAGTTTACCGTTGTTTTTCCGTAAGCCTCGAGGTGGAACGGGTCTATCATATTTACGTCGTTCAAATCGGCGGTTGCCGCCTCGTACGCGACGTTTACGGGGTGCTTTAAGGGGAGATTCCAAATCGGGAAGGTTTCGAATTTAGCGTAGCCCGCCTGAATACCGCGTTTGTGCTCGTGATAAAGCTGGGAAAGACATACCGCCATTTTGCCCGAGCCGGGGCCGGGGGCTGTAATAACCACAAGCTTGCGCGAGGTCTGTACATACTCGTTCTTGCCGTAGCCGTCGTCGCTTACGATTAAGTCAACGTCGGTGGGATAGTTCGGAATTGAATAGTGGTGGTACACGTTTATACCGTTTTCGATAAGACGTTTCTCGAATTTAACGGCGGTGGGCTGGTCGGCAAAGCGCGTGAGTACAACAGAGTTTACGAATAGACCGCGGTTTTTGAATAAATCTATAAGTCTGAATACGTCGAGGTCGTATGTAATACCCAAATCGCCTCTTACCTTGTTTTTCTCGATATGGTCGGCGTTGATTACGATAACGATTTCCGCCTCGTATTTGAGCTGTAAAAGCATCTGGAGCTTGGAGTCGGGCTTGAACCCTGGTAAAACACGGGAGGCGTGGTAGTCGTCGAAAAGCTTTCCGCCAAACTCAAGATAAAGCTTTCCGCCGAATTTATTGAGTCTGTCGCGGATATGCTGCGACTGCGTTTCCAGATATTTATTATTATCAAAACCGATTTTCATAATACGTTACCTCCTGTGTTATTTTCCAAACATACACTGAAATTATATCACACCGCCGCCTTAATATCAAATTACAGTTTATTAATTTTTGATTTTGTAAGCAAATCTTTTATCAGAATTTATTTCTTTCACTTTAAAACTTAAAACTATTCTATAGACATTTTTCGTCTTAAATGGTATAATTTTTACATAATTCGACACGGAGGTAACGCATAGTGAACAATGTTAACGTTAAATATTTCAGCGGATATATCCGCAATTTCAAGAGCTTGTGCGACGAGCTCAAAATAGACAGCACCCTTACGCGAGAGGCGCGTGAGGAGGAAATATTAAAGAAAGCCTTTTTGAAGTGGAACACGGATATGATGAACCACCTTTACGGTATGTTCGCTATCGCTATAGAAGCCGACTCAAAGGTTTACTGCATAAGAGATCAGGTAGGTCAGAAGCAGATGTTTTACGCCGTAATAAACGGCGAATTTGTGTGCTCGGGCGATATCGACGAAATCGTTTCCTCTGAGGGCTTTGAGAAACGCCTCAACAAGCGTATGCTCCAGCAGTATCTTTTCTACGGTTATCCGATAGGAGAGGAAACCTTTTATGAGGGCGTGTATAAATTAAAACCGGGATATTACGCCGTATTTGACGGAAAGAAAGTTGAACTGAACCGCTACTTCAAGCTCGAGTTTGAGCCCGACTACAGCAAAAGCGTAGACGAGTTCGCTAAGGAAATCGAGGACGTTGTGGAGGAGATTCTGTCCGAGGAGCGCGGCGATACTCAGCTTCCGTATAAGGAGTCGTTCCTGTCGGGAGGAGTAGACTCGTCCTATCTTTTCGCCGCGAGCGACGCTCAGGCGGCTAACACGGTAGGCTACGAGGAATCGGGCTTTGACGAGTCCGCGCTGGCGCGTCATACGGCTGAGATTCTCGGCAAAGGCTTTAATGTAAAAATGATAAGCCCCGAGGAATATTTCGAGCGAATTCCCACGGTTGTCGATAAAATGGGACAGCCCTTAGGCGACGCCTCCGCCGTAGCCTTCTCTATCGGCTGTAAGGCGGTAAGAGAACACGCGAAGGTTGTTTATTCGGGCGAGGGTATCGACGAGTTTTTCGGCGGTTATAACGCTCACAAGAGAGAAATCCCCAAGGAGTGGACTTACCTTACCTGCTCCCACATTATGTCGCGCGACGTTGTAAAGTCGCTTATGCTCGATTTTGACGAGAGCGTTGACGTAGCCGAGCCTATCGCCGAGCTGTGGAGCGAGGTTCAGGGTAAGGACGAGCTCGCCAAAAAGCTGACCGTCGATATTTCTCTCTGGCTTGAGGGCGATATTTATCTCAACACCGACCGCACCAGCACCGCCTGCGGCGTTGAGCTTCACACCCCGTTCAGCGATTTAAGACTTTTTAACGTCGCGAGAAAAATTCCCGCCGAGTATAAATTTATGAACGACCAGAACAAGTACGTTTTCCGCAAAGCCGCGAGCAGCAAGCTTCCCGACGAGGTAGCTTTCCGCAAAAAAGTAGGTTTTGCCGTTCCCGTACGCAAATGGCTCGCCGACGAAAAGTTCAATAAGCCCATAGCCGATAAGCTTTTCGGCGACACCTCAAAAAAGTTCTTCAATCAGGACGAGCTTAATAATTTATGGACAAGCTATTTAAACGGCGAGGAACAGTTCTGGGGCAGAATTTACGCAATTTACGCTTTCCTGCTCTGGTACGATTTAAAATTCTAAAAGCTTTTATACCGCGTCAGTATTTTGCCGACGCGGTTTTTAGAAAAAGATTGATTTTTATACATTTTATATGTATAATAAAGGTGATTAGCGTACAAATACATAAAATGTATTTCGTCTGATTATTATTAATGAAACATAGGAGGTTTTCCCATGTCAGGCACAACAATCCAAACCACAGGAGGAGTTCTGCACGAACAGGATCTTACCTTTATCATTAAAACCATTTGTCAGGTTTTTAATTGTAATGAGGATCAGATCATCGACTTAAAGCCCTTGCAGAAGGGTTTGACAAACTCCGTACTGTCATTTGAATTAAACGGCGGTAAATACGTTTTCAGATTCCCGGGACTCGGCTCTGAAATTCTTGTTGACCGCGGCAGAGAGTCTATGATTCAGAGCCAGGCTTACGAGGCGAGAGTTGATAATTCTCTCGTCGCTATGAGCGTATCAAGAGGCTGGAAAATCGCTAAGTTCGTTGAGCACCGTGATTTCGACTACAAAAACGTCAGCGATATATACAGAGGCGTAAGACTTCTGAATAAGCTCCACCATTTTTCGGCTAAGGTTAGATGGGAGTTTAACGTTAAGGAAAAATGGGAAGCGATAAAAGATATGATTCCCGAGGATAAATACGGCGAGAACTTCCCCGAGTATCCCGGATTCAACGAAATCAGAGACAGGATTTACGAGCTGTTTGAGCTTTCCAAGCAGGACGGTATTCCGCATTGTATCGTTCACGGCGACGCCCGCGACGAGAACTTCCTTATAAACGATTCCGAAATCTATCTCACCGACTGGGAGTACGGCGGATATAACGACCCGGGGTTCGATGTAGGTACTTATGTATGCGGAGGCGACCACAGCGACGAGGAGGTAGACAGAATTTTATTCATCTACTTCGGACATAAACCGAACGAAATCGAAAGACGCCATTTCTACGCCTGGATAGCGATAACGGGATTCTTCTTTATGCACTGGTGTATGTTCAAGGAAGCTTCGGGACAGAAGGTCGGCTATCTGAAGCCGTTATGGTACCGCTTCGCCAAGGATTACAGCGTTCGCGCGTTGGAAATGTATAAATAATCGGAGGATAACGAGATGACATATATTATTTTAGCAGCGGGAAAAGGCGTTAATCTTCAGCCCTTAACCCTGAAAACACCTAAATCTCTTTATAAGCTTGACCGAGATACAACCGTACTGCAGAGAATGGTAAGACTGATTAGAAAGAACGATTTAAAGGCTGAGATCGTGGTTGTCGCGGGCTTTATGTATGAGCAGATCACAAGAGAGCTCGAGAGAGAAAACGTTACTATCGTACGCAATCCGTTCTATTCGGCTACTGGCTCAATCGCTTCTCTTTGGTTCGCGAGAAAATATCTTGAGCGCGACAACATTACAATACTTAATTCCGATATCGTTGTTGAGGATAAGCTCGTGGAGGATATTTTATGTCAGCCCACCGACATTCCGTACGTTCTTATTGACTCGGGAAAGACAACGGGAAAATACAACGTACAGGTTAACGGCGACAGAATCTGCGTTATGAGTAAATCGCTTTCGACGTTCTTCGCTCAGTATGTTAGTATCACAAAGCTCGACGCCGTTTCAGCTCGTTTCTTAATCGAGGAACTCGAGAATATGGTCAACGGCGAAATGTATACTCAGCTGTTCGAGGACGCGCTTGTACAGATGATTTTTGAGAATGACTTTGACCTTTATTATAAGGATATCAAGGGCTACTTATGGGCAGAGGTTGACACGGTTGACGATTTAATCGAGGCAAAAGAAGTTCAGAAGAATTAATAACAATAAGTAAAATATAAAAATAACATCCCTTCACGGGGTGTTATTTTTTTGCCATTATTTACGTTATATCTAAGGCTGATTATTCAAAAATCTAATACTTATACATTCTATTGTAATAATGCACAACTGTTACTAAATATGGGTATTGATTTTAGTCATAATATAGTATATAATAGAGTAAAGTTAAGGCGAAAGGAGGACGGCCTTATGAAAAAGTTAATAAGAATCAGCGCCGTTTTAATTTCGCTATTGATGTTATCCTCGGTGTTTACGGTTACGGCTTTCGCGGAAAGCAAGCTTCTCGTTCACGGCAAATTTAATTTTGACTTTGCCAACGAAATGACAGAGTATATAAACGAGTACCGGGTTAAAAACGGTCTGAATAAGCTCGAGAGTGATTTTTCTCTTGTTGAGCCCGCTATGATTCGAGCGGCGGAGTGCAGCGTTCAGTTTTCGCATACAAGACCTAACACCAAGCTTTGGATGACGGTTATGGATTGGGAGGACGCCGCGGCTGAAAATATCGCCGTAGGTTTCTCGAATCCAAGAGAAGCTACTGACGGATACTACAATTCCGAGGGACACAGAATTAATATGCTCGGCGACTATACCCGAGTGGGCGTGGGCGTGTTTACCGCCGACAACGGCTATAATTACTGGATTCACGCTTTTACCTGCGGAAAGACTCAGTAGACCTATAAGGAAACAGGCGTACGTACGGTCAACGTGAATATAGCGACAGCCCCCGACGACGAAACTACGATAAGCTACGTAGACGGTCAGAAAACTCCCTCCGAAAAGGCGTTTGAGTACGAAAAATCGAAAGCTCCGACGATAGCTTCCGTATCGTTCTCCGACTCGACGCTCGAGTACAACGGTAAAAACCAGGCTCCGAAGGTAGTGGCGCGCGACGAAAACGGAGAGGTTGTATCCAAGGATTACTACAAAATTATCCTGCCTAAAAAGCATAAGGATTTCGGAACATATAAAATGGCGGTAGAACCGAAATACGGCGGGAAAGACTTTACCTTTAAGTTCTCCATAATTCCGAAAGGAACTTCTATAAGCAGGCTTACAAAAACGAAAAAATCAATCATTGTAAGGTGGAGAAGCGCGGCTTCGTCGGTAACGGGCGTAAAAGTAGTTTACGCGAACAACAAAAGCTTCAGCGGCAACAAAGTGCTCACAATAAGCAGAACGAAAACCTTAAAGAGTATAAAGGGCATAAAAAACGGAAAAACTTATTACTTCAAAATAAGAACCTATAAAACAAAGGGCAGTACAACATATTACTCCGACTGGAGCAAGGTTAAAAAAATAAAGAAATAAGAAATAATCACAATAAAAAAGCACGTCTGAATTAATCGGACGTGCTTTTAATAATGCCGTTTTGTTATTCTTTGACCTGAGTGGGCGAGATATACTCGACTCCCGCCTCGGGGGCTTTGCCGTTCTTGGCGTACATAAGCTCCTTGCAGGTTACAAGCTGATAGCCCTTCTTCAAAAGCTTCGGAACCATTCTCTTTACCGCGTCCGCGGTGGAGTTGTAAATCTCGTGCATCAAAATGATATCTCCGTCGCTTACGCTGTCAATTACCTTGTCATAAACCGCGTCGGCGTCTCTTGAGCGCCAGTCCTCGGTATCTATTGTCCAGTAATAGATAGGCATATTTTCTTTCTTACACTCGGCCTTGATTGTGCCCGTAGTCATACCGCCGGGAGAACGGAACGCTGTGGGATAAACTCCGCAGATATTATAAATCGCGTCCGAGGCTTTTTTGATGTCAGAGGGCAGTACGTTTTCGCCGTAATGAGCGTGATTCCAGGTGTGGTTGCCGAGCTCCATTCCGAGCCGCGCTTTTCTGCGTACGTTACCTTCGTTGCCCTCGGCGTTTCTGCCGACCATAAAGAACGTTGCCTTCGCGTTGTATTTCTCGAGAGTATCGAGAATATGCTTAGAAGCCTTGTTGTAGCCCGGGCCGTCGTCGAAGGTGAGCGCTATCATCGGCTTGTTCGGGTCAATTTCGCTTCTGAGCGTAAAGTTTTCCGCGATATATAAGGTATTCGAGGAACTCCAGTCGCTGTTTATATCCTGGTCGTTGTATTTCGCGTTAGTTCTGATTCTTACGCAGTACGGGCCTGATTTCTCAAGACCTGTTAAGGTCGCGCTCGGGTTTTTAGAAGCGTTGACGCTTTTTACAGCCGCGTTCTTGAAATCTCTTTCGTCGCCCTTTACGTACTGAATCTGATATTTAACGGCTTTCGGAACACTTTTCCACGAAAGTGAAATAGCGCCCTCGCTCTTGGATTTGCATTCAGTAAAGACGGGAACAGCGGGTAAGGTTCGCGTATCAATCGTGCGTCTGTCGCTTTCAACGATATTGTCGAACTTTTTGAAGGAGGTTACGCACAAGGTGTAGTCGGTGAGCGATTTAAGCTTTTTCACGGTGTACGACGTCTTTTTCTTGACGGTAGCGACCTTCTTGAAATCGGGCTCCTCAAAAGTTTTCGCGTAAACGTAATATCCGTCGGCGTCTTTTATTTTATCCCATTTAAGCGCTACAGAGCTCTGAGAAGCTTTTCCGCTTTTGAGATTTTCGACAGGCGGCATCTTAGGCGTAAGTGCGTTCCAGATTGTGAAAATCAGGAAAATCACCAGAGCCGCTACGGCGAGAATGAAAACTCTGCGCCCCGTCAGAAGCTTTTTCCTTTTTCGCCTTCTGCGCTTGTTATATGAGTTATAATTTCTTCTCGGCGGACGTGTGTTCTGACGTCTGCGCCTGTTCGAAGGATTATATTTGTTTGAGTCAACCTTTAAGTTAACGTATTTTACTTCCATATTTTTACCTTCCTATAAAGTGTATTGCATATTTCTCTAATCATTGTAATAAAAAACGGCGAAAAAAGCAATATAATTTAAGAAAAAAGGGAAAAAAGTTGAGCGGTTTCGGATTTGCCCGAAAAAGATTACCCCAGCATCACGTCCAGCAGCATCATCGCGGCGAATCCCGACACAATTCCCATTGTAGCGAAGTAGGGGTGAGCGTCCTTGCTCTGCTGACATTCGGGGATAAGCTCGTGTACCGCTACTAAAATCATACATCCCGCCGCGAACGCGAGCGCGTAAGGCAGAATCGCCTTGATATATACCACCGAAACCGCGCCTATGACGCCCGCTATCGGCTCGACTATACCCGAGGCGCTGCCGATTAAAAAGCTTTTGAGCCGTGAACAGCCCTCTCTGCGCAGCGGCAGCGATACAGCCGCGCCCTCGGGAAAGTTCTGAATACCGATACCGAGAGCGATTGTAATAGCGCACATAAGATTTTCCGCGGAAAAATTGGTGTTTTGCAGCGAGCCGAAAGCGACTCCTATCGCGAGTCCCTCGGGAATGTTGTGAAAAGTAATCGAGAGCACAAGCATAATAACGCGGTTGAGCTTTTCCGTTTTTGAGCCCTTCGATATAATAAACCTGCGCCTTGAGAACGTGACGACCTTGTCGGAAATCCACATAAAAACAGCGCCGAATAAAAAACCGCTTGTCGCGACGACATACGCGGGCAGAGCCGAGCTTTTTTCGGCGAGAGCTATGGACGGCTCGAGCAGCGACCAGAAGCTCGCCGCTATCATAACGCCCGAAGCGAAACCGAGCATAAGATTCAAGGTTTTTTCGCTCGGCGACCTGAAAAACAACACCGTTGCCGCGCCGAGCGAGTTTACCGCCCATGTTCCCAGCGTAGCGATAAGCGAAAATAAAATAAGGTTTTCCATTTTTTGCCTCCTACTTTTCATTTTATTATCTCAAGCGTTTTGTGTTACAACGGAGGCGCCCGATAATTTTATTGACTTTTACAGGGCTTTGAGGTAAAATGTACTATGAATAAATTTGTACTTCTGCGGAAAGGAGACGGCAGGTATGACATTAATAATGGATATCGCGGTAGTAGCGCTGAGAATGCTTCTGCCCGTTTATACGGTTGTAATTGTATACCAGATTTTCGCGGCTATGCGCCGACGCCGTCGTCCCGAGCGTCCGCTCGTAATGCTGCAGGACGTTGATACAGGCGAGAAAATCCCCGTTTTGTTCTGGGAAAATTCTATCGGCAGAGCCAGAGGCTCAGATATCGCTATCGACGACCCCGCTGTTTCCAGAAACCACTGCGTTCTTCTAAGGCGTAAAGAGGGCTGGTTTATTACCGACACAGGCTCAAAAACAGGCACATACGTTAACGACAAGCGCGTAGGCTCGAGAAGAACTATGCTGAATATAGACGATACTATTTCAATGGGAAACAAGGAGTACGCGTTCAGACGCGGCGAGGACTTCCACGAGGAGCTCCGGTCGAGCTGGTTTTTCTCCAAGGTTTCGAACAAGCCCGCTATCCAGCCGTATAAAATCCTTATTCTTGTTTCGCTGTTCCACGTTTTTATGGCTGTGGAGGCTTGCTTCTGTGACGGAGCTAAGGATTTTGACCCCGCTGTGCTCTGCGGATTTTTAGTCGGAGTAGAGTGGATGTTCTTCGCGGTTTCGAGATTGGTATTAAAAAGAGAAGCGTTCGAGCTCGAGGCGTTAGGCTTGTTCTTTACGGGAATAGGCGTAATGCTGCTCGCCCGGCAGAACGTCAAAAACGCTACGCTTCAACCCGCGTATGTACAGCTTATCGCGGCGGTAGTCGGAATAATAGCGTTTTGTATTGTTATAAAATTTATAGAAAACCCCGACCGTATCGGTCAGTGGCGTTTGATTATTATGATAGCGGCTGTGCTTTTGCTCGGCGTTAACCTTGTTTTCGGCCGCGTGACAAACGGCTCGGCTAACTGGGTGCATATCGGCCCCGTTACCGTTCAGCCGTCTGAATTTGTGAAAATCGCGTTTATCTTTGTAGGCGCTTCGACCTTAGACAGATTACAAACCAGACAAAACCTTTTGGAATTTATTATTTTCTCGGCAATATGTGTTGGAGCGCTTGCGTTAATGGGCGACTTCGGCACGGCGCTGATTTTCTTCGGAACCTTCCTGCTTATTTCGTTTACACGTTCGGGAGATTTCAAAACCGTTATTCTCGCGCTCACAGGCGCGGGACTGGGCGGATTTATCGTTCTGAATATGAAGCCCTATGTTTTAAGGCGATTCCAGGGCTGGCGGCATGTCTGGGAGTATACTCAGGACAGCAGAGGCTACCAGCAGGCGCGTGTGCTCACGTATATCGCCTCGGGCGGACTTTTCGGCGTGGGAATCGGTAACGGCGTGTTGAAATACGTAGCCGCTTCCGAGTCAGACCTCGTATTCGGTCTTATGAGCGAGGAAATGGGCTTTATCTCAGCGGTGACAATAGCTATTGCTATCGCGACGCTGTTCATATACGCGCGTTCGGTGACAACAAGAAGCCGAAGCACCTTCTACTCGATTTCGGCGTGCTGCGCCGCGGGACTTTTTGTAATCCAGATGTCGCTGAATGTTTTCGGCGCGACGGATATCCTTCCGCTTACGGGCGTTACATTCCCGTTTATAAGCGCGGGCGGCTCGAGTATAATTTCTTGCTGGGGACTTCTGGCGTTTATAAAAGCGGCGGACGAAAGAACCTACGCGAAATAATTAATTATAAACAGAAACTTAAAAGAAAGGAGAGAATCGTTTGAAGCGCACATTAAAACGCTCCTGGCTTATCTTTATCGTCGTGATAGCGTTTTTATGCGGGCTGTGTTTTCTGGTTGTTGAAACCGTTCTGAACGCCTCGGACTGGGTTGACCAGCCGTATAACGGTCATATCTCAGGCGCGGGAGGTCTTATACAGGCGGGGAAAATAACCGACAGAAACGGCACAACTCTCGCACAAAGCGTTGACGGCAAACGCGTTTATCATAAGAATAAACAAATAAGAAAATCTCTCCTGCATGTAGTGGGAGATGACTCTCTCAATATTTCGACCGCGGTTCAGAGCCGATTCCGCTCGGAGCTTACGGGCTACAGCTTTATCTGGGGACTAGATATGCCCCAGAGCTTCCGTCACGGGCATGATATGGAGCTCACCGTGGACGCCAAAACCTGCAAAGCGGCTTACGAAAAACTAAAGCAGTACGACAGCGGCGCTTGCGTCGTTTATAACTACGATACGGGAGAAATCCTCTGTTCGGTCAGTACGAAAACCTACGACCCGAACAGTCCTCCAAAAATCACAAAGAAAAATGAAGAAGAATACGAGGGAGTATATCTTGACAACACTCTCTCGTCAACATATACCCCCGGTTCGATTTTCAAGATAGTTACCGCAGCGGCGGCTGTTGAGAATATCCCCGATATCTGGGACAGAACATGGGACTGCACCGGCAGAGAAAATATCGGCGGAAACGATATTACCTGCGTTGGTTCTCACGGACACGTTAACTTAAAGCAGGCGTTCGGTCATTCCTGCAATATAGTGTTCGCGGAGCTGGCGGTTGAGCTCGGCGAAAAGAAAATGAACGATATGGCTAAAAAAATGGGAATAAACGCGAGCTTCAACATAAGCGGCGTGGACACCAAAAAAGGTCATTTCGATATATCTAAGGCGGACAAAAACCAGCTCGCATGGGCGGGCGTCGGACAGTATACCGACGCGGTTAACCCGACGCAAATGGCGATACTCTGCGGAGCTATAGCCAAGGGCGGCACGCCTGTGAATCCTTATATAATAAGCGGTAACACAGGCTCGATACTCACGGATATCGGTCTTACCAAAACTGGAGCTGCGGGCAAAAATATGATTTCAGCCTCAACCGCCGAAAAGCTCGGGGAGCTTATGCGTTACGCGGTAGTTAACGACTACGGCGACACAATGTTCGGCGGGCTTAAAATGTGCGCCAAAACAGGTACAGGTGAAACCGTTAAGGGCGAAAGTGAAAAAAACGACGGCTGGATGATAGGCTACTGCAAAGACAGCAGGTATCCCTTGGCTTTCGCGTGCGTAGTGCGCGGCAGCAGCCAGTACGGTTACGCGACCGCGGGACAGGTCGCGAAGGCGGCTGTGATTCAGGCGGCTAAAAGTATGAAAGAATAGATTAATATAGAACACAAAATGAAAGGATAATGCAGTATATGAATCCGTTAAAATTACTTTTCGGTAATTATTCAAAAAGAGAGATAAAAAGAGTAAATCCCATAGTTGAGAAGGTTCTCGCCTTAGACGAGAAATACGCCGCTATGAGCGACAGCGAACTGAAAAATCAGACTAATATCTTTAAAGAGCGCCTGCAAAACGGCGAAACCACCGACGATATCCTCCCCGAGGCTTTCGCGGTATGCCGCGAGGCTTCCTGGCGTGTGCTCGGAATGAAGCACTTCCCCGTACAGGTTATCGGCGGAATTATTCTCCACCAGGGACGTATCGCCGAGATGAAAACAGGTGAAGGTAAAACTCTTGTGGCTACTCTGCCCGCGTACTTGAACGGTCTTACGGGCGAGGGCGTTCACATCGTTACGGTCAACGATTATCTAGCGCGCCGTGACTCCGAATGGATGGGAAAGCTTTACCGCTTTTTGGGACTTTCGGTAGGACTTATTGTTCACGACCTTGATAACGACGAGCGTAAGGAAGCCTACTCGGCTGATATTACCTACGGCACAAATAACGAGCTGGGCTTCGACTACCTCAGAGATAATATGGTAGTATATAAGGAAAATAAGGTTCAGCGCGGCCATGCCTTCGCTATCGTCGACGAGGTCGACTCGATTCTTATTGATGAAGCGCGTACACCGCTTATCATCAGCGGACAGGGCGACAAATCCACAGAGCTCTATACTCAGGCGAACCGCTTCGCGAAAACCCTTACGGTTAAACGCTTTACGGAAACCGACGCCAAGGAGGATATGGAAAGCTACTACGCCGAGCAGGGTATCGACTATGTTGTAGACGAAAAGGCGAAAACCGCTACTCTTACACAGAGCGGTGTAAAAAAAGCCGAGGAATTCTTTAATATAGAAAACCTGACAGATCCCGACAACCTCACAATCCAGCACCACGTTAACCAGGCTATTAAGGCTAACGGTATTATGAAACGCGACGTTGATTACGTTGTAAAAGACGGCGAGATCATTATCGTCGACGAGTTCACAGGCCGTCTTATGTACGGCAGACGTTATAACGAGGGACTTCACCAGGCTATTGAGGCCAAAGAGGGCGTAAAGGTTCAGAACGAGAGCAAAACTCTCGCCACAATCACCTTCCAGAACTACTTCCGCCTTTATAAGAAGCTCTCGGGTATGACGGGTACGGCTATGACCGAGCAGAACGAGTTCCAGGAAATATATAAGCTCGACGTTGTGGAAATCCCCACGAACAAGCCTCTTGCCAGAATTGACCTTCCCGACTCCGTTTTCCAGACGGAAATGGGCAAGTTCAACGCGGTTATTAACCAGATCGTCGAGGCGCACGAAACGGGACAGCCTGTGCTTGTAGGTACGATTTCAATCGAAAAATCCGAGCTCCTTTCAAAAATGCTCAAGAAGCGCGGAATCAAGCATAACGTCTTAAACGCTAAACAGCACGAAAAAGAAGCCGAGATTATCGCTCAGGCGGGTAAACTCGGAGCGGTAACAATCGCCACCAATATGGCGGGCCGTGGTACGGATATTATCCTCGGCGGTAACGCCGAGTACCTGGCTAAAGCCTCAATGCGCAAGCAGGGCGTAGAGGACGAATTGATTGCCGAGGCGACAGGCTTTGCCGAAACCGACGACGAGGAAATTTTAGAAGCGAGAAAGCTTTTCACCGAGTTAAACGCTAAATACAGCGAAGAAATAAAAGAAGAAGCCGACAAGGTAAGAGAAGCGGGCGGACTTTTCATTATCGGTACAGAGCGCCACGAGTCGCGCCGTATCGATAACCAGCTTCGCGGTCGTGCGGGACGTCAGGGCGACCCCGGTACAAGCCGTTTCTTCCTTTCCACCGAGGACGACCTTATGCGTTTGTTCGGCGGCGACAGAATGAAGGCTATGCTCTCGAGAATGAATGTCGACGAGGATATGCCTATAGAAAACAAAATGCTTACGAATATCATCGAGAGCTCGCAGGAGAAGGTTGAGCTTCGTAACTTCGGAATACGTAAGGACGTGCTCCAGTACGACGACGTGCTCAACAAGCAGCGTGAGATTATTTACACTCAGCGCGACCAGGTTCTCGACGGCGAGAATATCCACGATTCAATTATAAAGATGATTGACGAGCACGTTGAGGGAACCGTTAAGCACTTCCTCCCCGACGATATCCGCGACAACTGGAATATGCACTCGCTTATCGACACCTACTATGACTGGGCTATTACCGATAAGGACAAATATAAATTCTCCACAGAGGATATGGAAAATATTGAGCCCGACGAGATTATCGAGATGATTTCCGAGGACGCCAAGGAGATTTACTCCGAAAACGAGAAGCTTCTCCCCGAGGAAACTATCCGCGAAATGGAACGCGTTTATCTGCTTAGAAGCGTTGATACCCACTGGATGGACCATATCGACAATATGGAACAGCTCAAAGCGGGAATCCACCTGCGCTCCTACGGTCAGCACGATCCCGTTGTTGAGTACCGTCTTGAGGGCTTCGATATGTTCGACGAGATGATTGCAGCGATTCACGAGGATACAATCAAGCTTATGCTCACCCAGCCCAAGCGTATCTACGAGCAGCAGAAGCGCCGCGAGGCAATAGCCGCCGCCAAGCGTTTAGCGGCTCAGAAAGCGGCTAACGCCAGATTAGGAGCGGAAGGCGAGGACGAGCAGAGCGACATCGTGAAGAACGCTCTTAAGCGTAAGCAGGTTGCCGAGCCCACAGCGACCTCGGGCGACGGAACAGACTCCGCGAACAGAACGATCCGCAAAGGCAAAAAAGTCGGACGTAACGACCCCTGCCCCTGCGGAAGCGGTAAAAAATATAAAAAATGCTGCGGCAGAAACGAATAAAAGGGAGATATCTATATGAAAAGATTATTAATTTCGGCTGTTGCCGTGCTCGTTATCGCGGCGTCCTTCGCTTCGTGCTACGACCCGTATTCGGGAATCAAGGATAAGAACTACAAGCCCAAAACCACCACCGAGGCAACAACCGCCAAGGAAACAAAATCCTCCTCAAAAACAGTAAGCTCCGACAAATACGCGGACAGCTTCGACGGCTTGCGCGATTATATGAAGGACTGCGGTTATATCAAAACGGACGACGAGAATAACATCAAAAAAATGCAGGCAGACCTTATCGGCGCTGAAAAGGGCTATAAATACACCGACGGCGACACGCGCGTTGAGCTTTATTCCTTTGACTTGAGCAAAAAGAACGATACAAGGGATAAAGTTATCGAAAGCGTTAAAAAGGACGGAACGTTTATCATGTACAGCGAAACGATTCCCGCGTATTTATCCGATAACGGCAAGTATCTTATGGTTTACTCAAATCCCGCGACTTCCGATAAAAACTCCGACGCTTATAAGACTATGCAGAGTGCTGTAAAAGCTTTCAAGAGCTTTAAGGCGGACAGCACGGAAGAAGCGACGGAAAAAGCTACAGAAAAAACTAAATAATAATTCAAGCAAAAGAATAAGGTCGGCGTGAAGCCGACCTTAAATTTTTTAGTAGAATTTATATTTTTCGAATTATTTCTTTTCCGCAGTTGTTGCAGAAGTAATCGTCAGGGCCTACAGGCTTGCCACACTCGGTGCAGAATTTAACAGCGCGGTATCCGCTGTCCGTACTCGGAGCGGAAGCTTCCTTAACGGGAGCTTTAGGAGGTTCGGCAACGGGCTCGGGATTCTGAACGGGTTCTTCGATAACCTCCTCGACCGAGGGTCCTTCCGTTGCGGGAGCTTCCTGTACCGCGGGAGCTTCATTAACAGGAGCGGGCTGTACAAAATCCTCGCGAACGGGTGCCTGCGGAACAGCCGTCTGCGCGGCGTAGGGATTGCCGTCGAAAGAAGCGGGCTGATAATTTACAACAGGCGCCTGCGCGAAATTGTCAGAGGGAGCGGCCTGAGGAGCGGGCGCTTCAGTCTGGAATTTCATCGAGATATTCTTTATATACGAAGAATAACTGATAGCGACAACCGCGGTAATGATATTAAGAGCTATGCCGAGAATACTCTGCATAAACATTCCCGTAATCTGTACGGGAGAGAGGTAAATCTGCTGACTTACAGAAATAACCAGAACAAAGAAAATCTCAAAAACTAAGATAACAGCGGTGAGAACCGCGAAGATTATGTGAAGCGCGCCGTAGAGATTAGCGCCTTTGCGGTGAAGATAAATAGTTGTAAGACTTTTTCTGATTGAATTCGCAAACTGAAGCTGAGCGATTGAATGAAGAAGAATAAAAACAAATGTCGGGATAAGAACGATTAATAATATAATGTATAACGCCGACATGGCCGTGAGCTGTGAGGGAGATACGGGCGAGTCCGAAGCGTTCATAACAACGAGAAGCAGAATTCCCAAAACAACTAAAGCCGCGATAACAAGCAGTGTGGCGATAATCATAAGCACGAGCTCGATAATCGCGAGAACCTTGAACATTATAGACGGGGCTGAGAGGCTGTTGTTTTGCTTTTTACTGAAAAGATAAAACAGTAAAAAAGTGAGAGCGAACAGTATAGTCGTAACGCTTACCGAACCGCCTATTCTAAAGCCGTCGCTAAACTGCGATGTATCGTAAGCTGTGCCGTACTCACTGATTGCCTTTTGAGCCAACGTGTTGAACGGACTAAGAAAAATCATAAGAAGATTCAATCCGATAGAAACGAAGCTGCAAACAGAAAGCACAAGCACCACGGGCTTACGGAAAAATCCTTTTATGATTTCGATGTTCTGTTGATAAGGAGTTTGAATCATTTTATCACCTCATATAAAAAGTATATATTTATTCTATCGTAAACATATTCCAAAATCAATAAATATGACGAATTTTATACTAAAAAAGCGAAAGTTGAAAACGGGTAAAAATTTTTTGAATTTTTTTGCAAAAAGTTATTGACATTTAGGACAGTTTGTAATATAATCTTAATGTTCGCCGCAAGAAAACACGACGGACAAAAGAACCTTGAAAATTAAACAACGAAAGTACAGAAACCCGTAATGATCTTTTGAGAAAACTCAAAGAAATTACAAGTGAGAAAACACTAAAAAACGGATAACACGTTAGTGTGAAAGAGCTAAGAGCTCTGAAATATGGTTAAT
>CADBSD010000047.1 GCA_902797225.1 uncultured Ruminococcus sp.
AGTAAAGCTGTCAAGCTTATAATTCTTGCTGTTTTTACTCTCCTTTTTGTCGGTAAAGTCGGTACAATGGGCGATAATCGAATTATAAACACGCTTTTCAGCCTCGGTTTTTAGCTTTTTATAACCGTTTCTCAGCTTGATTTTTTTGTAATAAGGCGATAGCTTTATATTTTTTTCGAGCTTGCTTTTATCGACTTTTATTATGTTTTTCTTATTAGTATTTTTAATACTGTTATCTTTTCCACTGTAAATAATCTCCGTGCACGAGGTAAAGCTCACGGTAATTATCAGCAAAATCGGTATTATAATTCTTTTAAACAATTATTATATCCTTTATCGGTAATCTATCGGCAGCGTAGCCGCGGCGTTCAGACTCAAGTCGGCGATATTTCCGCTTAAATACTCATAATAGCCCTGAGCTCCAACCATAGCGGCGTTGTCCGTGCATACGCTTTTGTCGGGTTTATAGAATTTAAAACCTCGCTTTTCGGCTTCTTCCGAAAGCCGCTTTCTTAAAAGCGAGTTAGCGGAAACTCCGCCAGCCACGACAAGAGTTTTTACATTAAAATCCTCTGCGGCTTTCATAAAATTAGAAACAAGCAATTCCACAACAGCTTTTCTGAACGAAGCGCAAATATCTTCCCTGGGGATTTTTTCGCCGCGCTGTTCCATATTATGTATAAGATTAATAACAGCGGTTTTAAGCCCCGAAAAACTGAAATCGTAAGGAGCGTCGCGCACAACGGGACGCGGAAAAACAAATTTGTTCTCATCACCAAGCTCGGCAATTCTGTCCATTTCAATTCCGCCGGGGTAAGGCATACCCATTGTACGGGCGGCTTTATCGAACGCCTCGCCCGCGGCGTCGTCACGGGTTATGCCGATAACTTTCATTTTTGTATAGTCCTCGACCATTACAATATGGCTGTGTCCTCCGCTTACTACCAGACATAGAAACGGCGGTTTTAGTTCTTTGTGAGAAATATAATTAGACGCTATATGACTTCTGAGGTGGTGCGTCGGAACCAGCGGTTTCCCGCTCGAAAGCGACAGACCTTTAGCGAAGTTAACGCCCACCAGAAGCGCTCCGATAAGCCCCGGAGCGTGTGTTACGGCTATAGCGTCAATATCCTCAATAGTTGTATCCGCCTCTTTTAAGGCGTTTTCCACCACAGGAACTATTGCCTCGGCGTGGCGGCGTGAAGCGATTTCGGGTACTACTCCGCCGTAGAGCTTATGCTCCTCGACCTGCGAGGCGATAACAGAGCTTAAAACATTTCTGCCGTCCTCGACAACCGCCGCCGCCGTTTCGTCGCAGGAGCTTTCTATAGATAAAATCTTCATTAACAATTTTCCTTTACAGAATTAAAATACTTGGTAAGGAGTAAAGCGTTTTCAGTCGGGTGGGAATAATAATTTTTTCTTTCCCCCGCTTTTTCGAACCCGAACGAATTGTAAAGCCTCACAGCCGCTGTGTTCGACGGTCTGACCTCAAGCGTAAGAAAGCTCAGCTCGTTGTTATATTTCTCTAAAAGAAATTTAACGAGAGCTTTACCTATTCCCTTTCCCCGCTGTTCGGGGAAAACGGCAACGTTTAGAATATATCCCTCGTCAGCCGCAACGCTTAATCCGATATAACCGACAATTCTTCCGTTTTCTTTCGCTGTAAAAAACTTACACGAAACGCTTTCAAACGAGCTTTTTATACTATGCTCGCTCCAGGGTTTTGAAAACGAAGCTTTTTCAAGCTCGGCTATTGTCGGTATTTCGGTTTCCTTTAAGATTTCAATAATCATATTTCTTTTATAGAATCAATAATTGAGTCGTAAATCTCGTCGCGGCACTTGCGGTAAACATCCTCGTCACCGCCGAACGGATCGGAAACTCCGCCTGTTTCAGCGCCTAAAAGCCAGACCTTATAAGGATTGGCTCCTAACGCTATAAGCGCGTGCTTATGGCGCGGACTCATAGTAAAAACAGCGTCGTACTCGGACAAATCGAGCTCACGAACGTTTTTTGTTCTGTATCGCGAGATATCAATTCCGAGCTCCTTGCATACCGTAACGGCGTTGTCGGAAATCGGATAACCGCTTACTGTGGACAAACCCGCGCTCTCACATTTAAGCTGAAGCCCTTTATCCTCGGCAATTTTTTCACATATTCCCTGAGCCATAGGACTGCGGCAGGTGTTGCCCGTACAAACAAATAAAACTTTTTTCACAATTTCACCCTCTATACAATTTATATAGCGTTAAGACTTAGCGTCGTACCAGGTTTCGCCGATTGACGCCTCGGCAACAAGCGGAACTCTTAAATCAACCGCTTTTTCCATTTCTTCCTGTAGAATCATAGCGACGCGCATAGACTCGTCAAACGGAGCTTCTACTATAAGCTCATCGTGGACTTGCAGAATCAGTCGGGCGTTCAAGCCCTCGCCGCTTAGACGTTTATCAACGTTTACCATAGCGATTTTTATTATATCGGCGGCTGTGCCCTGAATCGGCATATTCCTCGCGACGCGCTCCCCGAAGGCTCTGGTCATATGATTTCCTGTGGTAAGCTCTGGAAGATAACGCCGTCTGCCGAACATCGTAACGGCATAACCCTTTTCCCTGGCGCTCTCAACAACGTTTTTCATATAGCTGTCGATACCGCTGTAATGCGCCAGATAGGATTTTATATAATTCGCCGCTTCCTTATTCGTAACCTTTATATCCTTAGCTAGCGAATAAGCACCGATACCGTATACAATACCGAAGTTAACTGCCTTGGCACGGCTTCTCATCTGAGGCGTTACCAAATCCAAAGGCATATTGAATACCTGCGAAGCGGTTATAGAATGGATATCCACGTTATTTTTGAACGCGTCTATCATATTTTTATCGTTTGACAAATGCGCGAGAACTCTCAGCTCAATCTGACTGTAGTCGGCGTCAACCAAAACGCAGCCCTCTTTTGCCTTGAAAAATTTTCGCATTTCACGGCCGAGCTCGGTGCGGACGGGAATATTCTGTAAATTAGGCTCGGTGGAGCTTATTCGTCCCGTGCGGGTTTCAGTCTGGTTGAAGCTGGAATGAATTCGTCCGTCGCTGCCTATCACCTTCAACAATCCGTCGCAGTAGGTTGATTTAAGCTTAGCGAGCGTGCGGTAATTCAAAACCATTTCCACAATCGGATACGCGTAACTCAGGCTTTCCAACACCTCGGCGTTTGTGGAATATCCGCTTTTTGTCTTTTTTTTCGGAGGAAGTCCGAGTTCCTCGAACAGCACGACTCCGAGCTGTTTCGGGGAATTGATATTGAACTCGTGCCCAGCCTGCGAATAAATCTCCTGCTCGAGGTTTTTTATCTGAGCGGAAAGCATTTCTCCGTAAGCCTCTATTCCCTCTTTATCGGCGGAAAAACCGATATTTTCCATTTTTGCGAGAACTTCGGCGAGCGGGATTTCAATATTGTCGAGTAGCTCAAGCATTCCCTTTTCATTAATATCGTTTATAACCTTTTCGCAGAGGATAGGAAGCAAATAAACGGATTTATATAATTCTTTATCGGAATTATTAAGCGTTGGTAGCTCAAGCCCGTAGGAAACGCAGAGGTTTTCGAGTTCGTACGAGGAGGACGAGGGTTGTAAAAGATACGCCGCCAGAAGTAAATCGGTTTTGAGGTTATTGACCTCGAAGCCGTTTTTGTCCGCGTAAGCGAAAACAGGCTTGCTGTCAAAGGTGTATTTCTCGATTTTCTCGTTTTCTAAAAGCTTTTTTATCTTTTCATTATTATTAATAATACCTACACAGCCGTCCATAGCGGCGGCGAGAGCTATCTTTCCGTCGGTGAACTCAGCTATAAAAAACAGTTTATTTCCCGAGAAATTATCGACTGATTTTACATCTATACTTACTTTTTCGACGGGTTCGGATTCAGATTCGGCGCTGATTTCCGCATCTCTGAGTCCCATTCTGTCTATAAGCTTAAAAAGCTCGAGCGAGCCCATATACCTGATAGCCGCGTCAACATCGGGAATAACGACCTTGTAATCGTCAAAGTTAAGGCTTATGGGAATATCGCGCTTAATCTCGCCGAGCATACGGCTCATATATGCCTGTTCTCTGTCGTTTTTAAGCTTTGTCCGCATAGCGGGCTTTATATCAATAGTATCTATATTTTCATATATATTATCAAGATTTTCAAAACGGCTGATTAAATCAGTCGCGCCCTTAGGCCCGATTCCCGTAACTCCCGGGATACAGTCGGAGCTGTCGCCCTGAATAGCCTTAATGTCGATAAGCTGGGCGGGTGTTACGCCGTAATCCTCTTTAATCTTTTCGGGAGTGTAGAAGGTGTTGCCCTTGTTAGCGGCTAAATCAACGGTAGTATTATCGCTTACGAGCTGAAGCGAATCCCTGTCGCCTGTCGCTAGATAGCACTTTACGCCGTTTTTGTCCGCCTCGGCAGAAAGCGTGCCGAGAATATCGTCGGCCTCATAGCCCTCGCAGGTTACTAATGTATAGCCGAGCATAGTGAGCAGAGTTTTGAGCGGCTCCAGCTGAGAAGCGAGCTCCTCTGGCATACCCTTTCGGTTTGCTTTATAACCCTCGTACGCCTTGTGACGGAAGGTCGGGGCTTTTAAATCAAAGGCAATCGCCACACGGTCGGGATTTGTTTCGGATTTTATTTTCTCGAGCATTGTAAGGAAACCGTAAATCGCGTTGGTAGGCTGACCGCTTTTTGTTGAAAGCGGTCTTATTCCGTAAAACGCTCTGTTTAATATACTGTTTCCGTCTACAACCAGAATTGTCATATCTTATACATCACTTCCGTAACTGTTTCATTGTCAACGTATAATCTCGGAACTCGCTTTGAAATTGTACAAACAACCTCGTAGTTGATCGTATCGGCGCATACGGCTAAATCGTCGGCTGTGCGCTCGCCGTCTGAGCCGCTTCCGAAAACTAAAACCTCGTCGCCGATTTCAACGTCGTCGATATCTGTAATGTCAATCATAGTCTGATCCATACAGATTCTTCCGAGTATATCGGCGCGCTTTCCTTTAATAATCATATAACCGCCCTTGGCGTAAGCCCGGATAAATCCGTCGGCATAACCGACAGGAACGGTAGCGATTCTCATATCCTTTTCGGCTGTAAATGTTCTTCCGTAGGAAACTGTCGCCCCCGCTTTAACGGTTTTTATATGGGCGATTACGGTTTTCATCGACATACAGGGCTTAAGGGGCATTCTGTCATTAAGCTGAGGTGACGGAGCAAGTCCGTAAAGAATAATTCCCGCTCTGACCATATCGCAGTAAGTATCGGGATAATCCTCAATAGCACCCGAATTCGAACAATGAGCTATATCAAATTCAATGTTATTTTCTTTTAAAGAATTAATTGTATGGGTAAAGTTAAAATACTGCTTTTCTGTAAACTCCTTACCCTCACTGTCGCTGTCCGACACGCAGAAATGGGTAAAAATACCCTCAACATTTAAGCCCGTCAGTGAACATGCGGTTTTTATTTCCATTATAGAATAATCATCTCTCGGGAATTCCTGACACATAAAACCGATACGGCTCATACCCGTATCAATTTTAATATGTACCTTTACTTCTATTTTATTAATGACGCACTGCTCGCTTAACGCTTTCGCGTACTCGAGGGAATATACCGCCTGAGTGATATTAAGCTGTGCTAAGTCAATCGCGTTTACTACGGGAGTATAACCGAGAATCAAAATCGGCAGGCTAATGTTGTAATCTCTCAGCTCCTTAGCCTCGTCGAGATTGCTCACAGCGAAATAATCCGCGCCGAGTCTTTCGTAAAGCGCCGCCAGAGATACCGCTCCGTGACCGTAGCCGTCGGCTTTTATAACACAGCAGAGCTTCTTGTTGCCGATTTTTTCCTTAATAAGCTTAAAATTCTTTCTCGCGTTGTCCAGAGAAATCTCCGTCCAGGTACGCTTGACCATATCCATTTCAATCGCCTTCCGTCAAATATTCTGCAAAAACACATAGTTAATTAGAATAATTATAATACAAAACTTCTTTTTATTCAATAATATACAAGAAATAAAAAAATATTTATTAATAAGGTTTACAAAATATGCCGTTATATGTTATATTATTAATGTTTTGGTGCGTTTTAGCACATTAAAGCAATAAAATAATAACAGGAGGGGAATTATGACTACTTCAAACATCATAGTGCTTTGCGCTATAGCGTTTTATATGGTTATAATGATTCTAATCGGCTTCGTTAATTCGAAAAACACGAATAATAACGAAGACTACTTCCTCGGCGGACGAGGACTCGGCGCTTGGACAGCGGCTATCTCCGCGGAAGCGTCGGATATGAGCGGTTGGCTCCTTATGGGACTCCCCGGAGCTTTCTATCTCACAGGCTCAGGCGATATCTGGATTGCCATAGGTCTTCTCATCGGTACGATACTCAACTGGGTATTCGTTTCAAAGAAATTGAGAAGATACACAATCAAGGCTGAAAACAGTCTTACAATCCCGAGCTTCTTTGACAACCGTTTCAAGACAAACGGAAAGCTCAAGGTAGTGTCCGCAGTAATTATCGCGATATTCTTCTCGGTATACACCGCTTCCGCTTTCTCCAGCGGCGCTAAGCTTTTCGCTACGCTCTTCGGCGACGGCACAAAGGAGAGCTTCCAGAGCATTTACTTAATCGGTCTTATTATAGCGGCTGTAGTTATTCTTATTTACACACTGCTCGGCGGCTTTAAGGCTGTATGTACCACCGACCTTATCCAGGGTATGCTTATGCTCGTAGCTATTTTAAGCGTTCCGATTATCGCGTGGTTCATTCTTTCACAGACAGGCGGATTCGACGCGAACCTCGCCAAGCACGGCGTAACCGACGCGGCTTCTTTCGTAAATCCGTTTACGGTTGATAACAAGCCGATATCGCTCACAGGCGTTATCTCAGGTCTTGCCTGGGGACTCGGATACTTCGGTATGCCCCATATTCTCGTACGCTTTATGGCGGTTAAGAGCGAGAAAGAGATTAAAAAATCGGGCACAATCGCTATCATCTGGGTAACACTCGCGTTTATCGCTTCCTTCTTCATCGGTATTTTCGGCAGAGCTTTCGTATCTCCCAACCTCGACGGCGGCACAAGCGAAACCGTTCTTATCAGAATGATTCAGGAAATATTCTCAAACAACTTCGTACTCATTTTCATCGGCGGTATCTTCCTTTGCGGTATTTTAGCGGCTATTATGAGTACGGCGGACAGCCAGCTTCTCGTTACGGCTTCGGCTATCTCAGAGGATATGTACAAGGGTACTATTAAAAAGAACGCTTCCGAAAGGAGCGCTCTTATGCTCGGCAGAATCGCGGTTATCGTTATCGCGGTTATCGCTTTCGCAATTGCCTTAAACCCCGAGTCAAGTATTATGGGACTCGTTTCCGATGCCTGGGCAGGCTTCGGCGCGGCGTTCGGACCTGTTGTACTTCTCGCTCTCTTCTGGAAGAGAAGTAACGGCGCCGGAGCGCTCGCGAGTATGATAAGCGGCGCGCTTACGGTTATCGTTTGGGACTATATCCCGATGATAGGTACTCCCGACGGACTCGTTACTATCGGCAGCTCAACAGGACTCTATTCCTTAGCGGTAGGCTTCCCCGTAGCTTTGGTAGTAATGGTTATAGTATCTCTTATTACAAAAAAGCCTGACGCCGAGATTATAGCGGAATTCGAAAGCGTAAACTCAGCGGCAGAATAAAGAATAATAACAATTCACAGGAGCGGTACACACAGAAACGTACCGCTCCTTTTCTATGTAAAAAACATATTTGGAATAACACTGATAAAAAAACTCAGTCACTTTAAGTCACTTTGAGCGTTACAAAATGAAAAACTTAAAACGGCTTGGCTATCTGGTGCGCTTTTTTGTCTAATATACAAGATTTAGTATTTTGAAAATATTACCATATAAAAGATATTACAAGATTGAAACGCTTTTTTAGTGATTTTTTCGTTATAATGTTAAAATCTTATAAAAATATTCGATAAATTTTTACATATTGAACATTGATTTATTTCTTAGAATATTTTATAATATATCTAGGTTTGAAAACCGAAATATTTTAAAGGAGGAAAATTACCAATGGGAATTTTCAAGAAGAGCATCGCTGTAGTTCTCTCCGTGCTTATGTTAGTTTCCGTATTTTCAGTAGTAGCTTTTGCTGCTGACGCTGAAGGTACATACTACGTAGCTGGCGTAGAGGCTCTCTGCGGCGAAGGCTGGAAACCCGCTGCTGAGGCTAACGTTATGGAAGCTAAGGACGGTGTTTTCACAAAAACATACGCAGACGTTGATGTTGCTGCGGAAGACTACGCTTTCAAAGTAACAGACGGTACATGGGACAACGCTTGGGGCGCTGGCAAGGACAACTTCCTTTTCAACGTTACAGCTAAGTGCGACGTTACAATTACTTTCGATCCTGCTAAGGAAGAAGTAACAGTAACAGGCGACAACGTTGTTATTCCCCAGGGCTTTGAAGTTAAGAAGGTTATCGCTGTTGGTGACAACAAGGCTGACCCCAAATTCTTAAACGGTCTCTCATGGAAAGAAAACGACGACACTAACGCTATGAGCACTGAGGACGGTAAGGTTTACACAATCACTTTCAAGGGCGTAGGTCAGGGCTTTGACTATGGCTTCAAGTTTGCTGTAAACGGTTCTTGGAACTCTAACTTCGGCGCACTCAAAGAGAATGCCGACGGACAGACATTACTCTGGGACGGCGCTAACATTCTCTTCGACGTTGAGTATGAGTACGCTGACGTAACTCTTACACTCGACCTCACAAACTTCGATTACGCTAACGACAAGACAGGCGCTACTTACAAGATCGACGTTGTTGAGGCTTCTGCTCCCGTTGAGGAGACAACTGAGGCTCCTACAACTACTGCTCCTGTTGAGGAAGAGACAACAACAGCTCCTGTTGTTAATCCCGCTACACCTGAAGAGCAGGAAACAACTGCTCCCGCAACAGACGCTCCTGCTACAGGCGACACACCTGCTACAGGCGACACACCCGCTACAGGCGACACACCTTCAACTGGTGACGAGACACAGCCTGTTGACAAGCCGATCGTTCCCGGTTTCTACGTTGTAGGTTCTGAGGAAGTTTGCGGCGCTGAGTGGGGCTGGGATAAGCCCTGGAACTACGGCGTTCCTATGACAGCTGCTTCTGACGGCACATACTTCCAGGTATTCGAGAATATCAAGGCTTCTGCTGGCAACGAGACAGAGGAAGGCAACGATATCTACGTATTCAAGGTAGTATACGTTAACGAAAAGGGTGGCATCACATGGCATCCGGGCGGAATGGGCAACAATACTAAGGTTACAGTAGCTGAAGACGGTTCTACAATCCTCTTCCAGTTCAAGCTCTTAGCTTCTAACCCCCAGAAAGAGGGTTCTGATCCTGAGGCTGTAATCGCTACAGTATATGGTCCTAACGAAGAGAAGCCCTCATTCGAGGATCCCAAGTATCCTGAGGTTCCCGAGGAGACAACAGTAGCTCCTACAGAGGCTTCAACAGAGCAGCCCACAACAGTAGCTCCTACAGAGGCTCCCACAGTTAAGCCCACAACACCTGCTAAGACTACTACTAAGAAAACAGCTAGCAAGGCTAAGGCAAGCGTTCCTAAGAAGGCTCCTAAGGCTACAGCTAAGACTCTTAAGAAGAAGGGCATCAAGGTTTCTAAGCTTATCAAGATCACAAA
>CADBSD010000048.1 GCA_902797225.1 uncultured Ruminococcus sp.
ACCATATGCGGATGTAGCTCATCTGGTAGAGCGCCACCTTGCCAAGGTGGAGGTAGCGAGTTCGAGCCTCGTCATCCGCTCCATTAATCACTCGAGATTGGGCTGCAGAAAGTCACGTTTTGAGTGATTTTTCATATAATATAATACGGCGTCGTAGCCAAGTGGTAAGGCACGGGTCTGCAAAACCCTGATTCACCAGTTCAAATCTGGTCGACGCCTCCAGTCTGACACCTTAATTCTTTATTGGAATTAAGGTGTTTTTTGTTTATGATTTTGTAAATTTTAAACAAAAACATTCCTCAGTATAGCTGAAGTTTTGTAATAAAAAATGTAGCGAAATATGTTATAATACTAATGTCGCATTATTCAGAGTTTAAATAAATCTGAGATGATTAATAATGTCAGGAGTCACAGGAATAATGAAAAAAGCATTTAAAACATCACTTTCTTTTTTATTGATACTTCTAATCGCGGTGCTGTCCGTACCGTTTTGCGCGGTCGCGGGCTCGAGCGAGACAGAGTTCGGTATCGATAAGCTGTATTTAAAGGCGGGCGAGCAGTTAAAGGTCAATAATCCCGACAACTATGAGCTCAAATTCTATGTTGGTGACAACGAGGTTGAGGGGGACTCCCTTACGCTTGTTAGCGACTACTATGAAAAATGGATTACGGTAAAAGCGTTTAACGGCACTGAGCAGGCAGCTGAGGATAAGGTCTATTTCAGCAAGCTCCCCGTTATTTATATCAATACCGAGGACGGGAATAAGATTACCTCCAAGACCGAATACAAAAAAGCCGATATGAAAATCCAGAACAACGAAGAAACCTCCAAGGCTATTTATTCGGGCTCTATTGAGATTAAGGGCAGGGGTAATACCACCTGGAGCGTATACCCGAAAAAGCCTTATAAAATAAAGCTCGACAAAAAAACCGATTTATTCAATATGGGTAAGAATAAGCACTGGGTGCTCCTCGCCAATTATCTCGATAACAGCTTTATGCGTAACGTAAACGCCGCAAGGCTGTCACATCAGCTCGGCGTCGAAACAATGGATTTTGTATGGGCGGATTTAGTTCTTAACGGAAGCTATGTCGGAAACTATCTTCTCGGCGAGCATGTTAGAATCGGAAAAACCAGAGTCGATATAACCGACTGGGAGGGCGAAGCCGAGGACGCGGCTGCCGCTATAGTTAAGGCGGAAAAGAAAAACGGCGTTACGCTCGATTCGGACGCTTTGGAAACCGCCTTGACAAATAACCTTAGCTGGATTACGTCGGGAAAAATAACCTTTAATAACAAAGAGTATATTATTGAGGACTATTATAAATATAAAAAAGATACGACAGGCGGATTTTTGTTCGAGTCGTCTGACGAGTACGACGAGGTGTCCAGATTCACAACGAACGGCGGATTGAAGGTTATGCTGAATAAGCCCGAATATCTGAACACCAATTCCACAATGATGAATTACGTAAAGGATTATTGGAACAGCTTTGAGAAAGCCTATAAATCCGAAAACGGATACGCAAAGTATAACGGCAAGAATACGCATTATACTCAGCTTGCCGATTTGGATTCTATGGTCGGCTTCTGGCTCGTTAATGAGATTCTCGGAAATAACGACGCGGTGTACAAAAGCCGCTTCGCTTATAAAGAGGTCGGAGGCTTGTTGAAATTCGGGCCTACCTGGGATTTCGATTACGGTTGCGGAGCTTTTACGGTCGGAAACTATCCCGCGGGCTGGAAAATATCCAAAAATGTAGGCGACAATGTAAAGGACGCCAACTTCTTCAAGGAGTTTTTGGACGACCCGCTGTTTATTTCAAAGGCGGTGGAAAAATACTGGGAAGTAAGACCGTATTTGCAGACGCTTATTGACGATGGCGGAGTTATTGACACAGATATAGCTTACCTCAGAGAATCGGGCTTAGCTGACAGCGAACTCTGGGACAGACATTATATTTATCCTAAGTCGGCAAGAAACTACACCGAGGACGCCGCCGCGTTTAAATCGTATATGGTTGGACGTGTTTCGTGGCTCGACAAGCAATTTAAGACGGAAGACACGCTTATTAACAGCACGCGTATAGATGAAAGCGCTCATCCTTACAAGAACGCCAATGATATTATTAATCTAAAGTTCAAGAACACTGAAAATGACAGTACCGTAAACGCCCCCGCCGACGGAATTATCGGTTCTCTCAGAGATTTGTCGGTTAACGTAGATGTTACCGATAGCGATACCGAGGAATTGAAGGTTTATATTAACGGTATTTACAGTCTTACAGCTTCCGTTACTGACGGAAAAAGCGAATTTACAATAGCTAAAGAAAAGCTTTTCGAACCCTTTGGAAAGAAAAATGTTATTTCTATTATCGGCAAAGACGAGATGGGAGATACAACCTATCGAACCTTTAAAACCGTCAAAACGGTTTACGAAGAACCTGTGGTTTTAGGCGACTCTAATCTTGACGGTAAGGTTAATATAAGGGACGTCGCTATAATTCAAAGACATCTCGCGAAAATCATAACTCTTAACGAAAGACAAAAAGAAGCCGCCGATGTCGATAAGGACGGAGAGGTTACTATTTTGGACGTAGCGATAATCCAGAAGTATCTCGCGAAGATGATAGACAGTTTTGACGACATAGCATAATAAATCATAATATATAAAACGGCTTGCGAAACCAAAAGGTTAAGCAAGCCGTTAGTTTTTTATTACGTTGATTTTTTATTTATGAAAGCTTTGTTCAGGCGTTGTATACCTCGGGTAAAAACCTCGCCGTCAGGATTCGCGCGGCGCCGTAGGTATCGTTGAAAATAACCTTTTTGGAAACCAGCTCTCCGTTTGGAGCGTACCAGCCGTCAAAGCGCCAGCCCTCGTCGGGCATAGCGTAATATGTCTGGGTGTTTTCGCCCGTTTCCTTCCACCTTTCGTCGTAGACGGGAGAAAACTTCAAGCCGACGCTTCCGCCTTCCTCGGCGAAAAGCTGCAGCGGGAGGTTGTCTTTCTGCGGAGCGAGCGCGTAAATCTTCTTCATCGGGTTTTCCGTCGCGTTAAGGTGGCGGAGCATAGGATTAGAGCGGGTGTCGAGCTCGGTGATTTTGTTATCGTGACAGTAGAAGTATTCGAGCTTGGGACAGCCCTCGAGATTGATTTTCTCGAAGCTGTTGTTGTTTATGTATAGCTCCCGAAGCTCCGAGTTATTGGAAACGTCCAGCTCGCTGAGCTTATTATAGCCCGCGTCAACTCCCTTGCACTGCGTTAAATCGGTTATGTCAAGCTCGCTGAGCTCGTTGTCCTGAACGCCGAGAATTATTACGGACTTTGAGCCCTTGAGGTTTATTTTGGAAATACGGTTATGATAAATCTCAACAAACAGCAAATCGGGCTTGTCGGATAAATCGAGCGCGCCCGTAAGGTCGCAGCCTCTGAGATAAATCTCAAAATTTTCGGGAGGGTATATTTCTTTATTAGAAATATTCATACCGAATCCGATAAGCTTTCCCTCCTTGAAAACCGCTCCGTCCGATTTATAGAGCACTTTCTCGAAGCTTTTGGAGTTGTCGGTGGTGTCCACACGGCGGATAACCTGCTGATTTTTAAGGATTTTCTCCTCGTTTGTTACGTTGTTTTCGTCTTTTTGCTCGTAGAATGAGCGAAGTGAATTGTTAAACATATCTGCCTCGTATTTATTCGGGTAATTCTTCTATGGAATTATCCGTAGTTTCTATGCTCTGCACGCTTTTAAGCTTGCGCTGTATCTGGCGCGTGCGTACGCCGACGAGCTTGTCCAGCTCGGAATTTGCCTGATTGATTCTCTGCTGAGTGGCGACGAGCACGTCGTTGAACTTGTCAAACTCGGTTTTTACCTCTCCGAGTATTTTCCAGACCTCAGCGGAGCGTCTTTGAACGGCAAGCGTTTTAAAGCCCATTTGAAGCGAATTTAAAAGCGCCGCCATTGTGCTCGGGCCCGCGACGTTTACCTTGTATCTGCGCTGGAGCTCCTCTACCATACCGCGGTTTACGACCTCGCTGTAAAGCCCCTCAAAGGGCAGGAACATAATAGCGAATTCGGTTGTATTTGGCGGGTCGATGTATTTATCTCTGATATCCTTAGCCTCGTTTTTAATGGTAGTGGTGAGCGCTTTAACGGCGGAGTCGATTGTGTTCTTGTCGCCGCTTTCAATAGCGTCCCTGAGCGCTGAGTATGTATCGCCGGGGAACTTGGAGTCTATGGGAAGATATATAAAGCTGTCGTCCTCGGCGGGAAGCTTGACGGCGAACTCGACGACGTTCTTGGAGCCCTTCTTTGTGGCGACGTTTTCGTCGTACTGCTCGGGGGAGAGTATTTCGGAGAGAATAGCCCCGAGCTGGATTTCGCCCACAATACCGCGTGTTTTTACGTTTGTCAGTACCTTTTTCAAATCGCCTACGCCCGTAGCGAGCGTCTGCATTTCGCCGAGTCCCTTATATACCTGCTCGAGCCTCTGGTTAACAAGCTCAAAGCTTTTGTTGATTTTCGCGTCCAGGGTGTTCTGGAGCTTCTCGTCAACAGTCTTACGCATTTCCTCGAGCTTTTTGTTGTTGTCCTCCTGAATATACGTAAGCTTAGTTTCAACCGATTTTCTGATTAAATCGAGTTTTTGTTCATTTTCGAGAGAGAAGGTTTTAAACCTCGACTCAAGATTGTCCATTCTTTCCTGCTGAGAGCGAGAGAACTGGTTCTGGTTTTCGGAAATCATTTCTCCCATACTTTTCACGGACTGCTGTGTGGAGGCGTTGAGCTCTTGCCTGAGCATACTCGACTGACGCTGATAATCCTCGCTTAGCTTGGAGATTATCTCGGAGGAGTTGTCCTCGGTTTTGTTTTTCAGCGCCGCGACAAGCGAAATAACCGAAATCACCGCGGTTATCACCGAAATAATAATCAGTACTATCAGTAAAGTTTCGCCCATATATGTACCTCCCTTGAATAACTGTCCTTATAAATTCTATCATTTTGTACTGTAAAAATCAATACCTTTTGTACTTTAATACACAAAAGCGCGACAAAGACCGATTCGCGCTGAATCGGTCTTTGTTTGAGTGGTCCGAACTTGTTTAACGCGGTTCGGACTTTAGGACATTAATTTTACAAACTGCTCCTGCATATAAGCGTAGGTTTTGTTGTCTACGTTTCTGAACGTGTAGCATTTCTTAAGATAGCTTTCGGGAGGATATACGAGCTCGCTGTCGGTCATCTCTTTGGGGAGAAGCTTTTTAGCGCCCTTTACGGGACTCGCGTAGGTGATATACTCAGCGTTTGCCGCCGATATATCCGCTCTCGTCATAAAGTCTATAAACTTGTGAGCTCCCTCAACGTTTTCGGCGTTTTTGGGAATACACATAGCGTCTACAAAGAGGTTGGAGCCC
>CADBSD010000049.1 GCA_902797225.1 uncultured Ruminococcus sp.
GGTAGTTTCCCGAGGCTCAACAGTCGCGGGCTCCGTAGTTTCGGGTTCCGTAGTCGCGGGTTCTGTAGTTTCGGGCTCCGTAACGGCATCAGCCGCGATAAAAGTACAACTAACAACAATTCTTTCATAATTTTTGTATCCCGAAACAAATACTGTTGTCGCGTTCTCGCCGTTAATTGTAGCGGTTACGTTATCATTGAACTGATAACCTTTTTTTGGTGACAGATAGAATTTCGCCTGATAAGATTCACCTGACTCAACAACTGTTGAACTTCCGTAAAATACGCCGGTATCGGGATTATTCCACCCAAACCCTTCTATATTATATAACGAGCTTTTGTCATTATATGAAAAATCAAGTTTGGAACCCGCGACAGGCGCTTTTACTCCCGAAAGAGTAACAGAGGATATTTTGATATTCGCCATAGTCGCTGTGAATTTATAGGAAACGTTCAGATACTCTTCGGGATCCTCCATAGTTACCTTGCCTACGGTCGCGTTATAGGAATTAATTGTAGCGGTTACCGAGTTCATATCGGCAAAGCTGTTGCCGCCATTAGCCTTAACGTTAACATTAACCTCGTATACGTTACCCCCGACAAATTTATCGCTCGAGGTCATCCACTTGTTATGCGAATAATCATACCAGCTTATATGGTCGATCGTATAACCGTCTGTTTCACACTTCGCGGTATCGTCAAACGTATTTCCCGCCGCGGGCTCGAATATTCTATTGATTTCAATAGATGTAATCGTAGCGGCGCCCGCAGTAATACCAACAGCCGAGAAAACGCTTAAAAGAATAAGCACGGATAGTATAATTGATAATGTCTGCTTTAATGTTTTCATATTAACCTCCTTGAGATTGTGGTTGATATTATTTTACCATAACAGAATTATTCCCGCAATCCAAAAAACACCGCTCAGATTTGGATATATTGCACATAAAAAGCTCGATAATATAACAAAACTGACAATATCCCCCGCCTCAATAGGCGGCGGACATTATCTAAATTCAGTGGTTGAATACAATCCCCCACTGAATTCGCAGTGCTACGCACTGCTTGCTTTGATAAAAGCAAAGCTTTGAAAATACGAAAGCTTAACAAACGTCATTTATACGCAAACATTACAATTTCGTTACATTTAGCGTTTTTATCAAAATAATTCTTTTATGCCATTGAATTCTGTGGAGATTGTTTTATAATTCTAGATGTGTTTTAATCGGGAACAATACCGATTAAGCGAAAAAATTTTATAGGGGGTACATTCTCTTGGAAAAACTGTTCAAACTTAAAGAACATGGCACAAACGTAAGAACAGAGATAATCGCTGGTATAACTACGTTCCTTACAATGGCGTATATCATCTTTCTTAACCCGCAGGTTATCAGTAAGAGCAACCCTGCGCTCGCCGATGTTGCGGGAGCTATGGAACATTCCGCTGTTTTCACCGCCACTTGTATCGCGGCGGCTTTAGGCACTTGGCTTATCGGCTGGCTCTCCAACTATCCTATGGCTCAGGCTCCGGGTCTTGGTCTTAACGCGGTATTCACTTATACTCTTTGCTTAGGCTTTAAGCTTTCTGCCGCGGCGGCTTTAGGCGCTGTATTTATCGCGGGCGTGTTCTTTATTCTGCTCACCGTTACAGGCGCAAGAAGAGCTATTGTAGAGGCTATTCCTCTTTCTCTGAAAAAGGCTATTACGGCAGGTATCGGTTTATTTATCGCGATTATCGGATTTGTTAACGCGGGTATTGTTGTTGACAAAACAACAGGCGGCGCTACAACCGTTGACCTCGGAAACTTTGCCGACCCCAAGGTTCTGCTTGCTATAGTAGGTATTCTTATTATAACAGTTCTTATTGTCAGAGATGTAAAGGCAGGCATTTTCATCGGTATGATTATTACCGCTGTTATCGGCAACATCTGCCAGTTCTGCTTTGGTATCGATATGGGTATCGCGCTTCCCAAATCATGGGTTCCGCACCTTGACTTCTCAATGTTCGGCAAATGCTTCGTAGGTATGGGCGAGCTTTTCTCGGCTCATTTCGCGTCGCTTTTAGCCGTTATGATTACACTCGTACTTGTTGATATGTTCGACACAATCGGCACTCTTATCGGCGCCGCCGACAAAGCGGGTTATCTCGATGAAAACGGAAATCTTCCCAAAATCGAGAGAGCTATGCTCGCCGATGCTGTCGCTACTTCCGCGGGCGCCGTATTCGGTACTTCAACAGTTACAACATACGTAGAGTCGACCTCAGGTATCGCCGCCGGCGGTCGTACAGGACTGACCTCAACCGTTACGGGTATCTGCTTCGCTTTAGCGCTCTTTATTTCTCCCGTAGTAGGTTTTGTTCCCACATCCGCGACAGCTCCCGTACTTATCATCGTAGGTATTCTTATGTGCGCTTCGCTCAAGGATATCGAATGGACTAACCTCGAGCTTGCCATTCCCGCTTTCTTCACCGTTGTAGGTATGCCGTTCTTCTATTCAATCACAGACGGTATCGCGTTCGGCTTCATTTCCTATTTAGTTGTTATGCTCGCTAAGGGCAAGGCTAAGAAGGTTCATCCTCTTATGTATGTAATTGTAGCGTTATTCATTCTTATGTATGTAATAACAGCATTACAGACGCTTAAAATTCTTTAATTTCGTATAAAAATTTTTAATAAAACAACAATAAAAGGCGCGTAACCGATAGACAGTTATGTGCCTTTTATGCTATAATTCTCTTAGGTTCAAGAAAGCGCGCGCAGCGTGCAACTGAGCGGGAAATACAAATTGTTTTTGTGTGATAGGAGTTAGTCGGGATATTTGTTATTCTGTACCGCTAAGTTGTATAATTATTTAACTTTTGAATAATTTCCTATCACATAAAAAAGTTTAAGGCGGGTGATAAAATGAGCGGCGAATACGACTACGCTATGGAACGCAGACTTCACGAGCTGAGTCCCGAGCTTCACAAGCGTTTTACGGAATCTGTGTTCGGGCTTCAGCATATTCTTTCTAACTACCTTCTGATTTTTCCTACCTTTACCGACCACACCGAGCTCCACTCGCTGAACGTTATTGATTTTTGTAACAGGATAATCGGCTCTCAGCTCGACAAACTTAACGCCGACGAAATATACTGTCTGCTTATGGGGTGCTATTTCCACGACACGGGTATGGGAATCAGAAAAAAGGATTACGACGAATTTTTCAAAAACATTGATTTCGGAAATTACTTTGATACTCACAGCCGCGACGCAATCCCCGATATTATCCGCGACTTTCACAACGAGTTTTCGGGACAGTTTTTGAAAAAATACTCGAGCCTGTTCGACATCCCCTCAGAAGCACATTTAAGGGCGATTATACAGATTTCACGCGGTCACAGAAAAACCGACCTGCGCGACGAGAAAGAATATCCGATAGCGCTGCCTGTTTCGGGCACAAGCACAATTTGTTTGCCGTATCTTTCGGCGCTTATTCGTCTTGCCGACGAAATCGACGTCGCCTCAGGGCGCAACCTCAGCTTTCTTTACGACTCGGAAATTCTCACAAACGAAAAGGATATAATCGAATTCGGTAAGCACGAAGCGATAAAAGATGTTGTGGTTTATGAAGATAAATTTGTTCTTTTAGTCGCGGCGAAAGATGAGTTTGTACTAAACAACATAAAGAAAATGTCCTTAAAAATGCAAAAAACCTTAGACGAATGCCGTCTTGCCGTAACGGGACGCACGCCTCACACAATTACTCAAAACAGAATTGAACTCGAAATAACAGGTACTGACTATGAAGATAAAAACAGCTAAAAGCAACAATACGTTAACAATTTCCGTTGAGGGAAAAATAGACTCGGCGACCGCTCCCGAATTTGAATCGACGGTAAAAAAAGAAATCTCCAAATGCTCTGACCTTGTATTTGATTTTAAAAAGCTCGACTATATTTCCTCCGCGGGGCTCAGAATACTGCTCGGAGCTCAAAAGCTAATGGGCGGTCACGCAATGAAAGTCGTAAACGTCAACGATAGCGTATACGAAATATTTGAAATTACAGGGTTCTCGTTAATTCTGGATATTAAAAAAGCTTAAAAACACTAAAATTAAAAAACCTCACCGTTTCGCGTAAGCGTTACAGTGAGGTTATTTTATTATTAATATATTCCCTGAACAGTTACCTCGCCCGAGTTTACCGTGGCAATCGTACCGTTGGAGAGCATAACGTCGAGCTCTCCCGAGTTATTTACCGACACAGCCATTCCGCTGATGTTGCGCTTGCCTCGGCTGAACGTAACCTGCCTTCCGATTGTAGCGCAAAGCTTCTGGTAATCGGCAACCGCCTGGCCGCCTAAGCTGTAGTGGTTTATTATAAGCTCCTGCTCAAGATAATTGAGCACCGCGGCGATAAATTTGTTCTGGTCGATATGGCGTCCCGTTTCGAGAAGAATCGAAGTCGCCTTGTGGGCGATTTCCTCGGGGAACACCGTCTGTCCGACGTTTATTCCGATACCCGTCACCGTGTAATCCACTCTGTCGAACTCAGCCGACATCTCAGTCAGAATACCCACGAGCTTCTTCTTTCCTACTATTATATCGTTAGGCCATTTAATACGGCTGTCGAGCATACAGAAATCGTTTATCGCTCTGCACATCGCAAGCCCCGAAAGCGGAGTAATGGAGCTTATCTCCTTCGGAGAAAGCTCGGGACGCAGCAGCAGAGAAAGCGCGATACTGCTGTCTTTTGAGGAAACCCAACCTCGTCCGAGCCTGCCTTTTCCCGCGGTTTGTTCGCGGGCGAGCACAACCGTGCCCGCTTCAGCTCCCTCGTCGGCAAGCTTTTTTAGGTAGTCGTTGGTAGAGCCTACCGATTCGAGCACCTTTAAGTTCCTGCCGATAAACTTGGTATTAAGATAACATTTTATAGCTTCCTCGCAAAGATATTTCGGGAAATTCTCAAGCTTGTAGCCCTTGCGGGTTATGGACTTGATTTTGAAGCCCTTGTCCTTAAGCGCTTTTACAGCCTTATTGACAGCCTGGCGGGAAACACCGAGGCTCTCGGACATCTGCTGTCCTGAAACATAATCCTGCGCGTTATACAATAATCTTACAATCTTCCCCTGCATACTTTTTAGTGTCCACGTCAGGCGTGGGCGTTCCTTTCTTACAATTTATATCCCCCGAACGTAAAAAGTCCTATGAAGTTTTGGATAGGAAGGATAGGTTCTGCTTTTTATCTTTTTTTAAACCCGCCGTTGATGACGGTTTGACTATGTGTTAAACCTTTCCAAAGGCGGCTTTGGCTGTCGCGGCTCGCGACCGTTCCTATCTTAGAATTTATATCCCCCGTACGTCTGGTGTTCTATCAAGTTTTGGAGACTTGGGATATGTTTTATATCTTCGCTATTTTCTTTACCGCGATTGAAACAGCTGAGCCTACTACCGCGCACGCGGCGATTTCTATAACGCAGTTAATGGATAACGCGGGTAATACAACCATTGGAATAATATCAAGATTCATAACCTTTATATTCCAGAAAAACAGTGCTAAAAAGCCTAAGAAAAACGCGGTGTTCATAACGGGACACATAATTACGGCGATAATATCGTTAAGATAAAACTTACCCGCTTTTTTATCCTTCAACACCTTGGAAAGCGAAACGGCGATTACTCCCGTAAGCCAGCCCATAAGCGCTCTCGATACCACGCAAATCACAAACGTAAAGAACGGATTTATCGACATCATTGCCGTTCCGAACGGATCCATTCCGAAGCACTGAGCAAAGCTTGTTAAACCAAAGACTATTCCTAAGGTCAAGCCAGCTGTTGGTCCGAGAACAATAGCGCCGATAGCTATCGGGATACAAAGGAAGGAAATGGACAGCGCTCCTAATCTGAGATATCCGATAGGAGTGAAAGCCATTAGAAGCTCCAACGCAATAAGTACGGCGAGAATAGTCATTCTCAAAACCTTTGATGAATTTGTTTTTGACATAAAAATTACCTCCTGCTGTCGCCTCCCGTCAAATAGGAGTACAACGCATATTTATAATTCGCAATGCGCGATGCAATTCGTAATTCGCAATGCGCAATGCGTAATTACCTTTTTTTATTCTTTAAATAAATAAGCCTTAATCCTTCCAGAACAAGGTCGTCGTTTACGATAATATCGTGTTTACAGTTTCCGATTACCACTGAAGCAAGTCCGCCGCTCGCTACAACAAACGAGTCGACTCCCGCTTCTTCATTATAGCGGTCTATCATTCCGTCAAGCATACTCGCCGTTCCTAAGATAACTCCGCTTCGTATACAGTCCTCGGTATTTGTATTAATAACCTTTTTAGGCGGCTGAAGCTCGATACTCGGCAATAAAGCGCCGTGGTTTGTGAGCGCGTCGAGGGAAATCCCGATACCGGGGCTTATCGCTCCGCCGCAGTAGCATTTCTTTTCGTTAAGGTAGAGAATAGTAGTCGCCGTGCCCAGTCCTATTATTATCGCGGGACAGGAATAAAGCTCCTTAACGGCAACGCACATAGCGACGATATCCGAGCCTAAAGTCGAGGGATTGTCTATTCTTAAGTCGAGCCCCGATTTCACCCCGGGGCCTAAAACGATAGAGTAGTTGCCCGTTACGGTTTTTATCGCTTTTGTGAGCGCCTCGGTAACGACGGGAACTACGCTTGAAATAATAGAGCCGTCAATCTTATTTATATCTACATTATTAATATGGAAAATCGTGTAAAGCTCAACCGCGAGCTCGTCGTCGGTTTTTTTCGCTTCTGTCGAAAACCTCACCTTTACGATTTGTTTGTCGTTTTCGTAAAGGGCGAATTTTATATTCGTATTTCCTACATCTGTACAAAGAAGCATTGTTCTCACCTTAAATCTTCTTCTCAAAATTTTACCATTGTATAGTATAACGCATAATTCCAAAAGTTTCAACACCAAAATATGATTTTTTCTTTTAGTGAACAATATAACCTTTTTTGTGTGTTATTATGAAGCTGTATGTAAAGGCAATAAAACGCTAAATGGGTAAAAGGAGTAATACTTATGGCTGACAACGCACAGTTAAGACTTCTTGCGGCTAAGGCACGCTTAGGCGCAATCATAGGCACATACCACGCCAAATCGGGACATCCCGGCGGTTCTCTCTCCGCGGCGGACGTATTCACCTATCTTTATTTTAACGAGATGAACGTTAATCCCGAGAATCCCGACGACGAAAACCGCGACCGCTTTGTACTTTCCAAGGGACACTGCTGTCCGAGTCTGTACGCGGTTCTGGCGCTCAAGGGCTTTTTCGACTGGGACGAGCTCAAGGTTCTGCGTCACGTAGGCGCTATGCTCCAGGGACATCCCGATATGAAAAATACCCCCGGTATCGATATGAGCACAGGCTCGCTCGGTCAGGGCGTTTCCGCCGCCTGCGGAATGGCATTGGCGGGTAAGCTCGACCAGAAGGACTACCGCGTTTACACCGTACTCGGCGACGGCGAGTGTGAAGAAGGCGAGGTCTGGGAAGCGGCTATGTTCGCCGCGCACCACAACCTCGACAACATTGTATTCATAGTTGACCAGAACGGTCTGCAAATTGACGGTACGGTAGAAGAAGTTGCGGGACTCGAGCCGCTCGATAAGAAATTCGAGGCGTTCGGCTTTGAGGTCGCTAAAATAGACGGTCATAATTTTGACGAAATCGCCGAGGCTTTTAATAAGGCTCGCGAAACAAAGGGCGTACCCTTCGCTATCCTTATGCAAACAACCAAGGGCAAGGGCGTAAGCTTTATGGAGGACCAGGTAGGCTGGCACGGTAAGGCTTGTAACGACGATGAATACAAGGTTGCTGTAAAAGAGCTTGAGGACGAAATCGCGAGATTGGAGGCTGAGTTATAATGGCAGAAGTAGTTTGTAAACCTACCCGAGAGAGCTTTGGTATAGCTCTTTGTGAAATGGCTAAAACAAATAAAGACATTGTTGTCCTCGACGCCGATTTAGCGGCGGCGACTAAAACCTCAATCTTCCAGAAAGAATTCCCCGAGCGTTTCTTCGACTGCGGTATCGCCGAAGCGAATATGGTCGGCACAGCGGCAGGCTTGGCAGCCGCGGGTAAAATCCCCGTTGCCGCTTCCTTCGCTATGTTCTCCGCAGGCAGAGCGTACGAGCAGATAAGAAACTCCGTAGCGTACCCCGAGCTCAACGTAAAAATCGCGGGCTCGCACGCGGGTATCTCAACAGGCGAGGACGGCGCTACACACCAGTGTCTTGAGGATATCGCGTTAATGCGAACTCTCCCCGGAATGGTAGTTCTCAATCCCGCCGACCACTTCGAGATGATGGAAGCCACTAAGGCGGCAATCAATCACGTTGGCCCCGTATACATCCGTTTGGGACGTTTGGCTATCGACAGCTTTAACGACCCCGATACATATAAATTCGAGCTCGGCAAGGGAATCACTCTCCACGAGGGTAACGACATAGCCGTTATTGCCAGCGGTCTTGTTGTAAACGAGGCGAGAAAAGCCGTTAACGCGCTCGAGAGCGAGGGAATTAACGCCCGCCTTATCAACATCCACACAATCAAGCCTATCGACAGAGAAATCGTAATCAAGGCGGCTAAGGAATGCGGTCAGATTATCACTGTTGAGGAGCACAACATAATCGGCGGTTTAGCCGACGCTGTGTGCGAGGTAACAAGCAGCGAGTGCCCCGTTAAGGTGACGCGCGTAGGCGTTCAGGACAGATTCGGCTACAGCGGCCCCGCCTGGGAGCTTCTCGAGAAATTCGGACTTACCGAGAATAATATCGGCAAGGTAATCAGAGAAGTAGTAAACAATAAATAAGAAAAACAAATCATCGCCGACGCGTTAATTTGCGTCGGCGTTTTTTCGCGCTCTTTTCAAAAAAATATCTTAATAAAACGCTTGACAAACGGAAATAATATGTTATAATACAATTAATAAAATAAATTGTACGCAATTTAATTTTAAACAATAATATAATTCGGAAAGGATGTTAAATATGGTAAAGGATTTAAAAACAAACGAATTTAAAGAAAAGGTACTCAACTCAAACAAGCCTGTGCTCGTAGATTTCTGGGCGGCGTGGTGCGGCCCGTGCAGAATGCTCTCCCCTGCTGTCGACAGCGTGAGCGAACAGGTTGCGGGCGCTGAGTTCTATAAGGTCAATGTAGACGAGGAGCCTGAGCTTGCCCGCGAGTTCTCTATTATGAGCATTCCTACGCTTATCGTCTTTAAAAACGGCGGGATTTTCGACCAGAGCGTCGGAGTAATTCCCGAAGCGGCTATTAAGGAGCTTGTTGAAAGAGCGATATAAAGTTTTATTTGTAACAGCAATTCTATTATTAATACAATAAATAACAGGCTCTCGTAAAAGCGAGAGCCTGTTCGATATTATATATCATATTTTAGAAATTCAAAAGTCCGTTACCGCCGTTGAGCTGAACGAAAGCTACGGCAAATACGAGCGAAACTATTGTCATAAGCTTTATCAGTATGTTGATAGACGGGCCTGAGGTGTCCTTAAACGGGTCGCCTACCGTGTCGCCTACAACCGCCGCTTTGTGAGCGCTCGAGCCTTTTCCGTCTTTTGAGGTTTCTATGTACTTCTTAGCGTTATCCCACGCGCCGCCGCTGTTCGCCATAAATATAGCGAGCATTACGCCTGTAATAAGCGAACCCGCGAGCAGTCCGCCGAGAGCTTCAACACCGAGCAAGAAGCCTACAACGAGAGGAGCGAGTACCGCCATAACACCGGGGAGAATCATCTCCTTAAGCGCCGCGTTAGTCGAAATCGAAACACATCTCGAATAGTCGGGGTCTTTTTCGCCCTTTAAAATTTCGGGGCTTTCCTTGAACTGGCGGCGAACCTCGGCTATCATTTTGTTAGCCGCTCTGCCGACGCTGTCCATAGTAAACGCCGAGAACAAGAACGGAAGCATACCTCCGAGGAACAAGCCTACAACAACCTTGGGGCTTAAAATCGACATTCCGCCGTTCGCGATTTTTACGGAATCGGCAAACGAAGCGAACAGCGCGAGCGCCGTAAGCGCCGCGGAGCCTATAGCGAAGCCCTTGCCGATAGCCGCCGTTGTATTGCCGACGCTGTCGAGCTTATCGGTAATCTCACGAACGCTGTGGTCGAGCTCGCTCATTTCAGCGATACCGCCCGCGTTATCAGCGATAGGACCGTAAGCGTCAACCGCTATAGTCATACCTGTCGTCGAGAGCATACCTACAGCCGCCAAAGCGATACCGTAAAGTCCTGCCGTAGCGCTGCCGCTGTGGAGATACATTACATAGTAGGAAACCAGAATACCGATAACGATAAAGATAATGGGAATAGCGGTGGACTTCATTCCAACGCCGAGTCCTGTAATAATATTTGTAGCCGAGCCCGTTTTTGAGCTCTCGGAAATACTCTTTACTGAGTGGAAACGCTCCGAGGTATACATCTCGGTGAGCTTTCCGATTGCCGTTCCCACAACAAGTCCCGCGAGAACACACCAGAAAGGATTAAAGCTTTTAAACATAAAATGGCTCAGGCACGCGCCGCCGATTATTACCAGCGCCGTAGCGAGATATTCGCCTATATTTAAAGCCTTCTGAGGGTCGCTTCCTTCCTTTCCTCTTACGAAGAACACGGAGATTACCGAGCCGAGAATTCCGATAGTGCACAGCAGAAGCGGGAACATCGCCGCGTTCATAACCATTGAAGCCGAGCCATGGAACGCCGCGAACGCGAGCGTTATGGCTGATACAATAGAGCCTACATAGCTTTCGAAAAGGTCAGCGCCCATTCCCGCGACGTCGCCTACGTTATCGCCTACGTTATCGGCGATAGTAGCGGGGTTACGGGGGTCGTCCTCGGGGATACCCGCCTCGACCTTACCGACGAGGTCAGCGCCTACATCGGCAGCCTTAGTATAGATACCTCCGCCGACTCTCGCGAAAAGCGCGATCGAGGACGCGCCTAAGCTAAAGCCTGTAAAGATTCTCAGCATTTCGCTGTTATCGGCGAGATTAAATAAGCTGTTTAATATTACAAATACAAGTCCTAAGCCTACAACGCCCAGACCGACTACGGAAAGTCCCATAACGGCGCCGCCTCTGAAAGCGACCTTGAGCGCTTTGTTCATACCTTTCTCTCTGGCGGCGTTAGCTGTACGAACATTCGCCATAGTAGCGACTGTCATACCGAAATAGCCCGCGAGCGTCGAGAACAGCGCTCCGAGAATAAAGCAGCCCGAGGTTGCCCAGTCTATAACAAAACCTATTACTACGAAAAGCACGGCAGCGAATACGATAAGAATTTTATACTCCGCGAAAAGGAACGCTCTCGCTCCCTTGGAGATAGCGGAGGAAATCTTTCTCATTCGGTCTGTACCTACCTCCTGCCTGCGGATAAACAACGCGAAATATATCGCGAACGCAAGCGCTATAACTCCCGCGATAATCGGAACATAAATAGTATAATCTTTCATCCAACCACTCCTATTCAGGGTATATCCCTATGGTCTTTTTTTAAAACTTCTGTAAACTATATTTTACCAAAATAAGAACAAAAGGTCAACCGTTTAAATCTTTTATTTCTCATTAATATCGGAGAGAATAATTCCGTTAATCTTTGAACTGAGAATACTGTAGAGCTCGTCGCCCGTATTCTTAATATCTTCTTTTCCGACGCGGTTGGAAAGAAGCGTAACGACTTCCTTAGTTTCGATATTTATGTGAACATATCCGCAGTTAACCGAAACTCTGCTTCTTGCGGAAACGTTGTTTCCGTCGCGTACAAATCCGCAGTAATCGTTTGACGGAGCGAGCTTAAGCTTTTTCATAAAGTCGATATCCATAAGCTCGCCGTTTGATAAAGCCTTATAGAACGCGGACATATCGTCGGCGCAGGAATACAGCCCGAACGCCGAATAGGCGAAACCGAAATTCAGAACGCTGGGAGCTTCGTTGAACCTGTGCCATACCTTATTGTTCATATCGTAGCCCGCGAACTTACACTTAGAGGATACAAAGCCTGTGTGCTTCATCGAAAGCTTATCGAAAATGTTCTTTTGAACATAATCGCGGTAGCTTGTCCCCGAAGCCTTTGTGATAATTTTTCCGAGCAGATAATAATTCGAAAGCGAGTTCTGCTTGCCCTTTTTACAGCCGTGCCTCAAAATATGTTCAACTATCATATTACTTATCTTTGCGCTGTATTTATCGGGATTTTTTGTTCTGAGATAGGTTTTATACCTTACTGCTTCTTCGGGCGTGTTGTAAATCTCCGTTGCGTAAGAACCGAAATCAACGCGGTTTGAGATAAGCTGTTCTACGGTTACTTTGGAAAGCGACTCGCCGTATTGTGAGCTGAAATACTTATCAATAGTATCCTTAGGATTAAGCTTACCACTTTTTTCGAGCATAAGAACCGCCGCTCCCGTAATATTCATAGCCAGCTGTCCTATGTGGTAGGGGGTTTTGTTGGTGAGCTTCTTTTTCTTTATAGGATCCGCGTATCCTATGGATTTTGAATAGATATCCTGCTTGTTTATTGTAATAGCGCCGCTTCCGATAAACTCGTTTTCTCTCAGAGCGTCGTCCACCTGAGATTCGATTTTGGATATATCGGAATCGCTTACTCTTACATCGTCAAATTTGTATTCTTTTTTCGTAGAATTTGAACATCCTGTAAGCGCCGATATCGCTAAGAGTACAACCATAGCGGCGCTTAACGTCCTTTTCAATATTGTCATTGTTTTTTCAGAACCTTTACTATTTCACTTACATACATTTTGTGGTAATCGTCGCCGTTGTAATTCGGGAGAACCGTTTCGTTATTAAGAATACTTTCCTCGTTGAGCCCCTGACCGTAAAGCTTTTTGCATACCAGCACAAGCTCGGCTTCCTCAAAATACACCGAAGTTTCGTCGTACACGGGAGTAAATCCGCATTCCTTGACCTTATCGTACTGTCGTCCGCTCTTTGTTCCGCAGAACTTAAGCGCGTTTCTGTACTCCTCGCCGTAGAAGCTGAGGGTAAAATAATCCTCGTTTTCAATCAAACCAAAGGTGTAACGCTGCGGGCGTATAAAAGTAAAGGCTACGGGCTTATTCCACATAATTCCCAGTCCGCCCCACGACGCTGTCATTGTATTGCAGCCTCCGCCTTTTCTCGCGGTTACGAGCATCCAGTCCTTTCCTATTAAATCGAAAGTATTTTTATTGATTTCACTCGGAGAAATCTCCTTGAATTTCTTCATAGAATCATATCCTTTCTTATTAATATATGAGGTAAATTGAATCGGTATGCACATATTGTACCACATAACTGAATAATATTCAATATCTTTGTATAAATATGCATAATATTCATTTGTTATACATTTTTACAGCTAAAGCTTTTTACAATCAAGCGGTATGATTTAAGTGTTTTCGCGGTGGTTTTATCAATAAATATGGGAATTTTAAAGCATTAACCGTATATTTTATGTAATTTTCATAAATTTTGAATAATTATACAAAAAGACTTGATTTTTTGCATATTGCGAGTATAATGTTAAGAGTAACAGAAAATAATTCTTTTCGGAGGTAATATTATGGCAGTAAAAAATCCTAAGGACATAAAAAAAGTTGTTCTCGCCTACTCGGGAGGACTCGACACATCAATCATCATTCCCTGGTTAAAGGACAACTACAACAACTGCGAGGTTATCGCGGTTTCAGGAAATGTAGGCCAGGCCGGAGAGCTTGAAGGCTTAGAGGAAAAAGCGATAGCTACAGGCGCTTCAAAGCTCTACATAGAGGATTTAAACAAGGAATTCGTAGAAGAATATGTATACCCCACCGTTAAAGCGGGCGCTGTATACGAGGGTAAATACTTACTCGGTACATCTTTCGCCCGTCCGATTATAGCTAAAAGATTAGTTGAAATCGCTAAGGCTGAAGGCGCTGACGCTATATGCCACGGCTGTACAGGTAAGGGCAACGACCAGGTGCGTTTTGAGCTCGCTATAAAGGCTTACGCTCCCGATATGCCTATTATCGCTCCCTGGAGAACCTGGGAATTCAAGAGCCGTGAGGAAGAAATCGCTTACGCTGAGGAAAAGAAGATTCCTCTTAAGATAAACAGAGAAACAAACTACTCAAAGGATAAAAACCTCTGGCATTTAAGCCACGAGGGGCTTGACCTTGAAGACCCCGCTAACGAGCCTATGTACGAAAAAGAAGGCTTCCTCGAAATGGGCGTGTCCCCCCTTCAGGCGCCCGACGAGCCCGAGTATGTTACTATTCATTTCGAAAAGGGCGAGGCAAAGAGCGTTAACGGCGTAGAAATGGACGCTGTAAGCGTTATTGAAAAGCTCAATGAAATCGGCGGAAAGAACGGTATCGGTATTACGGATATCGTGGAAAACCGTCTTGTAGGTATGAAAGCAAGGGGCGTTTACGAAACCCCCGGCGGTACAATTCTTTTTGCCGCTCATAACAAGCTCGAGGAAATCTGCCTTGACAAGGACACTCAGCACTACAAATCAGTTCTCGCTATCAAGTTCGCGGAGCTCGTATACGACGGTAAATGGTACACACCGCTGAGAGAGGCGCTCTCCGCTTTTGTGGACAGCACTCAGCAGTTTGTAACAGGCGACGTTAAACTCAAGCTCTACAAGGGCAATATAATCGACGCGGGCGTTACCAGTCCTTATTCACTCTATGACGAGGAAATCGCCACATTTGACGAGGACGAGGTTTACGACCAGAACGATTCAGCGGGCTTTATCAACCTTTTCGGACTTCCGATTAAGGTTCGCGCTAAAAAAGGACTTATCAAATAAAAATCAAATCTCAGCTTTCAGGGACAGGGGCAACTCTGTCCCGTTAGCCTTTTTTTCACAGCTTTGTTTTTTAAAAAGCAAACGGCGCTCGGCACGAAAAATTAGTTATTTAAGGTAGGAATTTTTGCTTACCGACATATTTTGAGGTGATTTTATGCAGTTATGGAAAGGACGTTTTAAAAAAGAGCTCTCGAAAACCACAAACGATTTCAACAGCTCTATTCCATTCGACAGCCGAATGTACAGAGAAGATATCGAAGGCAGTATCGCCCACGCGACTATGCTCGGAGAATGCGGTATTATTTCAAAGCAGCAATCCGCTCATATTATCGAGGGGCTTAACTCGATTCTGGAGGATATAGAAAACGGTTCGCTTAAAATAGATATGGAGTCTGAGGATATCCACACCTTTGTTGAGGGCGAGCTTACACAGCGTATAGGCGACGACGGAAAGCGTCTGCACACGTCAAGAAGCCGTAACGACCAGGTGGCTCTCGACAACAAGCTCTACCTCAGAAAAGAGCTGAAGGGTATCAGAGCTCAGCTCGAGGAGCTTGTAGGGATTATCGCCGAAAAAGCCAAGAAATACAGCGACACTGTTATGCCCGGGTACACACACCTGCAAAGAGCCCAGCCGATTACCTTCGGTCATCACCTTCTCGCGTACGCCGAAATGCTGTTGCGCGACATAGGCCGCCTTGACGACTGCTACAAGAGAATGAACGAAATGCCTCTCGGCTCCTGCGCGCTTGCGGGCACTACATACCCGATTGACAGAACAATAACTCAACAGCTTTTGGGCTTCGACCGTATTACGAACAACTCGCTCGACGGCGTTTCCGACCGCGACTACTGTATTGAATTCGCGTGCGCGCTTTCGATTATTATGGTTCATCTGAGCCGTTTCTCCGAGGAAATCATTATGTGGTGCAGCTGGGAGTTCAAGTTTATTGAGCTCGACGACGCGTTCTCCACGGGCTCGTCGATTATGCCCCAGAAAAAGAATCCCGATATCGCCGAGCTTGTACGCGGTAAAAGCGGACGCGTTTTCGGCGACGCTATGACACTTCTGACCGTTATGAAGGGTATCGCTCTCGCGTACAACAAGGATATGCAGGAGGACAAGGAAGCGATTTTCGACGCTGTCGACACGGTTAAGATGTGTCTTACCGCGTTTAACCCTATGCTCGACACTATGAAGGTGCTTCCACAAAATATGCGTAAAGCCGCCGCGGGCGGATTTATAAACGCTACCGACGTTGCCGACTGGCTCACCAAAAACGGCGTTCCGTTCAGAGACGCCTACAAGGCGACGGGCGAGCTCGTAGCCCGCTGTATTGAACTCGGCACAGACCTTGAGAGCCTGCCTCTCGACGAGTACAAAAAGGTTTGCTCCGTTTTTAACGAGGATGTATATAACGCTATCTCGCTCGAGTACTGCGTTTCCCAGCGCACCGCGTTCGGCGGCCCCGCTCCCGAAAACGTAAGAGCTCAGGCTGAGAGAGTTTCTAAATTAGTTAATAAGGATTGAGAAGATGATTAAAGTTGGAATTGTTGGCGCTACAGGCTACGCGGGCTGCGAGCTCGTAAGACTTATAAGCGCTCACCCCGAGGCTGAAATTAGCGCGATAAGCTCTGTAAGCTTTGAGGGTAAAAAAATCTCGGAGGTTTATCCGAGCTATATTTACTTAAACGATATGGTGTGCGAAAACTCAGCTCAGGTTGTTGAGAAAAGCGACGTCGTATTCGCGGCTCTCCCCCACGGCTTAAGCCAGGAGCTCGCCGCCGAATGTAAGGAAAGCAACGTAAAATTTATAGATTTAGGCGCTGATTTCAGACTCGAAAGCGAGGACGAATACGCCGAATGGTACGGCGGAAAATTTCTTGATAAAAAGCTCCACGAGGAAGCGGTTTACGGACTTCCCGAGTTTTTCAGAGATAAGATAAAGGGCAAAAGTATTATCGCGAACCCGGGCTGCTACACAACCTGTTCGCCGCTCGCCTTGGCTCCCGCCGTTAAAAACGGACTTGTAGAGCTTAAGGGAATTATCTGCAACTGCGCGAGCGGAGTTACGGGCGCGGGCAGAAAGCCTAATCAGGGCAGCCACTACCCCGAGCTTAACGAGGGCTTCCACGCGTATAAGGCAGGCGCTCATCGCCATACCCCTGAAATCGAGCAGACCTTAGGCAAGCTCTCGGGCGAAAAGGTTACAATCACGTTTGTGCCGCATCTTTTACCCGTTAACAGAGGTATCCTCGCTACCTGCTACGCCGATATAAAGGAAGGCGTAAGCTTCGAGGAAATCAGAAAAGCGTATGAGGAGTTTTACAAGGACGAGTATTTTGTACGACTTCTCCCCGACGGAATGTACGCGGATATCCACAATATAAAATACTCTAATTTCTGCGACATCAGCCTGCACCACGACAAGAGAGCGGGCAAGCTTATAGCCTGCGCCGCAATAGACAATATGGTCAAGGGCGCCGCGGGACAGGCAATTCAGAATATGAACATAATCTTCGGTTTGGACGAAAAAACGGGGCTTACAATAGTTCCCCCCGCATTTTAAAGGATAAAAGCCATGTATAAATTTATAGACGGCGGTGTAACCGCTCCGAAGGGTTTTACGGCGCAGGGAATCTGCGCGGGAGTAAAGCCCTCAAACAAAACTAAAAGGGATTTGGCGCTTATTTACTGCGACACGCTCTGTAACGCCGCCGCGGTATTTACGAAAAACCTCGTTAAATCCGACGCGATAACCGTAACCAAACGCCACCTCGAAAACGGCAAGGCGCAGGCGGTTATTGTAAACTCGGGCAACGCCAATACCTGTAACGCCGACGGCGAACAAAAAGCGAATATGATGTGCGAAATCGCGTCGGACGTGCTCGGCGTAAGCGCCGACGACGTAATTGTAGCCTCAACGGGCGTAATCGGCGAGGTGTTACCGATAGAGCCGATTAAAATCGGCGCACAGAAAATGCGTGGTACTCTCAGCAAGGACGGCGGAACTAACGCCGCTGAGGCGATTATGACGACGGATACCGTCAAAAAGGAAATGGCTATGACTATGACCTTAGGCGGTAAAGAGGTTACTGTAGGCGGTATCGCCAAGGGAAGCGGTATGATACACATTAATATGGGTACTATGCTTTCTTTCGTCACCACCGACGCCGCTGTTTCTCCTCAAATGCTCGAATGCGCGTTGAGAGAAGCGGTCGAGGACAGCTATAATATGGTTAGCGTAGACGGAGATACCTCAACGAACGATACACTCGCGATTATGGCTTCGGGTAAGGCTGAAAACGCTGAAATCACCGAGAAAAACGAGGATTATTACGTTTTCGTCGAGGGCTTGACCGAAGCTTTCAAGGTACTAGCGAAAAAGCTCGCGAAGGACGGCGAGGGCGCGAGTAAGCTGCTGGTGTGCTCTGTCAGCGGAGCTAAAACGAAATCGGACGCCGTAAAGGTCAGCAAGAGCGTTATCTGCTCCAGTCTGTTGAAGGCGGCGATGTTCGGCGCTGACGCGAACTGGGGACGCGTGCTTTGCGCTATCGGCTACAGCGGAGCCGAGCTCGACATAAAAAAAGTTGACGTAAGCTTTAAATCCGATAAAGGCGTTATCGACGTATGCGAAAACGGCGCGGGAATTCCGTTCAGCGAGGAAAAGGCTAAGGAAATATTACTTGAGGACGAGATTGAGATTATTATTACTCTGCACGACGGCGACAAAAAAGCCGAGGCATACGGTTGCGATTTGACCTATGATTATGTTAAAATAAACGGTGACTACAGGACTTAAAAAATTGCGCAAACGCAATTTTTTACAATTCGTAATTCGCAATTCGCAATGCGCAATTTAATGCCGACAGAGCGGATTTTAAAAAAACAAAAGCCGCCTTTGGAAAGGTTTAACACATAATCAAACCGTCATCAACGGCGGGTTTTTAAATAATAAAAAGATGAACCTATCCTCTATATCCAAAACCTGACAGAGCTACAAAGGTCAGGGGGATATTAAACCTTATATAGGGAATGCACGGACTGACGAGGAGAAATAAAAAATGGATAATAATAAGAGAGCGGAAATATTAATACAGGCTATGCCGTATATTCAGAAATGGTCGGGGCAGACCATTGTAGTAAAATACGGCGGCAACGCTATGAAAAGCGAGGAGCTCAAGGAAGCCGTTATGAAGGACATCGTGCTTATGCAGCTCGTAGGAATCAATGTCGTACTCGTTCACGGCGGCGGCCCTGAAATCAGCCAGATGCTCGACAAAACAGGCAAGAAAAGCGAGTTTAAAAACGGACTTCGCGTTACTGATAAGGAAACTATCGACATCGTCCAGCAGGTACTCGCGGGCAAGGTCAACAAAAGCCTCGTCCAGCACCTTTCTACAAGCGGAGGACGCGCAATCGGACTTTGCGGACTTGACGGCAAAATGCTTATGGCTAAAAAACTCGAGGGCAAGGACGATTTAGGATATGTCGGCGAGATTGACAGAGTTAACCCGATGATAATAAGAGATTCGCTTAAAAACGGATATATACCTGTTATCTCGACAATCGCGGGCGGTTATGACGGCGAGGTATATAACATCAACGCCGATTTAGCCGCGGCGAAAATCGCCTCCAAGCTCGGAGCTGTCAAGCTTATGCTTATGACGGACATAAGAGGGCTTTTACGCGACATCAACGACGAAGAAAGCCTTATTTCCGTTCTAAACGCGAACGAGGTTCCCAAGCTCAAAAAAGAGGGAATTATCTCGGGCGGTATGATTCCGAAAATCGACTGCTGCGTCGACGCGGTCAAAAGCAACGTAAGCCGCGCGCATATTCTCGACGGACGCTTAAAGCACTCGCTTTTACTGGAGCTTTTCTCCGACGAGGGTATCGGAACTATGATATATTAACAAGAAAGCACGCGCGACTAAGCAAGCAATACAAATAAATTTTGTGTGATAGAAGTCATAAAAATGATAGATGATTAACCTCGATGACTTGAATATTTTTACATTTTTGAGTAATTTCCTATCACATAAAAAGTCAGGGATAGTTATGGAAATTCGTTCAATGACAATTGAAGATTATGACGAGATTTTTTCTATGTGGCAGATAACCTCGAAACGCGCGTTAACAGGCGCTGACTCGAAAGAAAATATAGAGAAGTATCTTTTACGCAACGAGGGTATGAGCCAGGTGGCTGTCGAAAACGGAAGAATAGTCGGCACCGTATTGGCGGGGCACGACGGCAGACGAGGCTTTATACACCATATGGCGGTACTCCCCGAGTATCGGAGAAAGCATATCGGCCACAAGCTCGCGGTCGAGGCGATAAGAAAAATCGCCGCCGACGGTATTGAAAAAACTCATATTTTCTGTTATCAGGACAATTTAACAGGACAAAACTTCTGGACAAGCCTCGGCTTTGAGAAGCGCGGGGACTTGTTCGTATATTCTATAAAAGGGTAAATAATATGGATACAAAACAACTCGACAAACATTACATAATGAATACCTACGGCAGGTATGACGTCGCCTTAAAAAGCGGCAAGGGCTGTGTGGCGTTCGACGAGGACAATAAGCGTTATCTCGACGTAAGCTCGGGAATCGGCGTAAACTGCCTTGGTTACTGCGACGACGGCTGGGTTAAAGCCGTTACCGCTCAGCTTAATACAATTCAGCATATGAGCAACTATTTCTACTGTGAACAGTCCTCAAAGCTCGCCGGGAAGCTCTGTGATAAGACGCATTTTACAAAGGCGTGTTTCGGAAACAGCGGAGCGGAGGCTAACGAATGCGCGATTAAAATCGCGAGAAAATACAGCTTCGATAAATACGGCGAGGGCAGGAACGAGATCATCACACTGAAAGATTCGTTCCACGGCAGAACGGTGACAACACTCTCGGCGACGGGACAGGATAATTTTCACACCTACTTCTTCCCCTTTACCGAGGGCTTTAAGTACAGCGAGGCGAATATCGACAGCGTTAAAAGCCTTGTGAGCGAAAAAACCTGCGCCGTTTTAATGGAATGCGTCCAGGGTGAGGGCGGAGTAAATATTATGGACAAGGACTTTGTTCAGGCGCTTCGTAAGCTCTGCGATGAAAAAGACCTCGTGCTTATCGTAGACGAGGTTCAGACAGGTATCGGCAGAACGGGAAAGCTTTTCTGCTACGAAAATTTTGAAATTGAGCCCGATTTAATAACCTGCGCGAAAGGACTCGGCGGCGGCTTACCCATAGGACTTTGCCTTTGCAACAAAAAGCTTGAGGACGTAATGCAGCCCTCTACTCACGGCTCAACCTTCGGCGCTAATCCCGTAGTTTGCGCTGGAGCGAATTACGTAATAGACACAATTGCAAACGACAGCTTCCTCGGGGAAGTAACCAAAAAGGGCGAATACTTAAGAAATAAGCTTGAAAAGCTCGACGGCGTAAAATCCGTAAGAGGGCTCGGGCTTATGACAGGCATTGAGCTTGTAAAGGACAACGCCCACGATATAGCCGTAAAATGCGTGGAAAACGGACTGCTTATTATTACGGCTAAAAATCTGCTCAGAATGTTACCGCCGCTCAATATCAGCTATGATGAAATTGACGAGGCGGTCGAGATACTTAACAAAACTATAACGGAGGACAAATAATGAAGCATTTACTTAAACTTGAGGACTGGTCAAGCGAAGAAATATTAAACACCTTAGACCTTGCCGACAAGCTCAAATACGAGCAGAAAAACGGCATTGAGCACAAGGTATTAAAGGGCAAAACACTAGGTATGATTTTCGAGAAGAGCTCAACGCGTACGCGAGTATCATTTGAGGTCGGTATGACTCAGCTCGGCGGATATCCGCTTTTTCTCTCCTCGAACGACCTGCAAATCGGCAGAGGCGAGCCTGTTCAGGACACGGCGAGAGTTCTCTCTCGTTTTATCGACGGAATTATGATTCGTACATTCGAGCAGAGCGAGGTCGAGGCTCTGGCGGAATACGGCTCAATCCCGATTATTAACGGCCTGACCGACTACTGCCACCCCTGCCAGATTTTAGCCGATTTAATGACGATACGCGAGTTCAAGGGCAAGCTCGAGGGGCTTAAGATGAGTTTTATCGGCGACGGAAACAATATGATGAACTCGCTTATAGTGGGCGCGCTGAGAACGGGAATGAGCATTTCCGTAGCGTGCCCCGAGGGCTACGATCCGCCGCAGCGTATTATCGACTTCGGCAAGCAGTTCGGCGACAAATTCGAAATCTGTCGCAATCCTCTTGACGCGGCTAAAAACGCCGACGTAATCTGCACCGACGTCTGGGCTTCTATGGGACAGGAGCAGGAGCAAAAAATCCGCGAAAAGGCGTTCAAGGGATATCAGGTAAACGACGAGCTTATGGCTGTCGCTAACGAGGGCTGTATGGTTCAGCACTGCTTACCCGCTCACCGCGGCGAGGAAATCACCGCCGAGGTATTTGAGGCTCACGCCGACGAAATATTCGAGGAAGCCGAAAACCGTCTCCACGCTCAGAAGGCCGTCCTCGTTAAGTGCTTTACCGAGTAAGGAGAAATTATGCTGTTACTGTGTTACCCTAAGTGCTCAACCTGTAAGAAGGCAAAAAAATGGCTCGACGATAACAACGTCGAGTACACCGAAAGAGATATCGCGCTCGAAAACCCGAGCTTTGACGAGCTTAAGGCGTGGTACGAAAAAAGCGGTCTGCCGCTTAAAAGGTTTTTTAACACCAGCGGTATGATTTACCGTGAAATGAGCTTAAAGGACAAGCTTCCCGAAATGAGCGAGCAGGAACAATTAGAACTGCTTTCGACAAACGGAATGCTCGTGAAACGTCCGCTCGTTATAACCGACGACGCGGTGCTTACGGGATTTCGAGTTAAGGAATGGGAAGAAAAGCTTTTATAAATTACAAAACGGTCGGAATTACCGACCGTTTTTTATTACCTATTGTATTTCATCATCAAAACTATCGAAATAATGCGCGAGATACATCTGTATCAGCGTCGCGTCGCGTATTGTTATTGTTCCGTCTTTGTTAACATCCGCCTGCAATTGTAAAACAGGTGATTCTATTTCATAATCCCTATTCAAATACTTTTGAATAAATGAAACATCAAGTATAGTAACCTCACCGTCATTATTTACGTCACCAACAAGACCATCTACACTTACATAATTATTTACACTGTTTTCATAACAATATTTTTCAGCGTAAGAGTTTTTAAAACAAGTGATTTCAATTGTGTTTTGGTATGACATAGGCGCAAAAGCGTTAGGTCCAATTGAGGTAACAGTGTTCGGAATAAGAATCTTTTTTAGCGATGTATCATCATAAAAGGCCCTAGCCTCAATTTCTGTAAGAGTATTTGTAAGCTCAACGTTTGATAAAGAAGTACAACCCTCAAAAGCAGAATACCCTATTTTCTTTATTTTTCCGGTTAGGGAGATGCTCTCAATTTTTGCGCACCCTAAAAACGCTTCTTCACTTATTTCGGTAAGCTCCGATGAAAGACTAACCTTGGAAAGCTCGCCGCATCCACGAAAAGCTCCGCTACCCAGCTTTAAAATACTTATCGGAAGTTTTACAGAATTTAGTCCGGAATTTGCGAACGCGTTATCACCTATCGAGCCAATCATAAGCGGTATATATATCGAATTAAGCGAAACATCTCCCGAAAAACAACCTTCGGGAATTGAACGCAAACTTTCCGCAGCTATAATATCACATTTACTTAGTGATGTGCATTCACTAAAGGCGTACATTCCGATACTTTCAATTCCTTTAGGAATTTTTATTTCCGATAAATCTTTACATCCGTAAAAAGCACTGTCGCCGATATACGAATAACTCTCGGGAATAGTAACAGAGGTAATACCGCTTTCGGAAAAACAATCCTCGTAAATACCGATTATATTCCTTCCGCCATAGCTTTCTGGAAGCCTCAATTCAGTTTCATTGCCCAGATACCTGTATAAAGCCAAGGAATCATCTGATATAACGGCATATTTATATTCCCCGTCAGAAATGGTCGTTACGGCGTATGTCGTCAATGTCGATACCGCGAAAATTGGTATCATAAGCACAAGCGACAATACTATTGCTGTAGTTTTATGAATCAATTTCATATAATCAATCCCTTTATTTACAAAAGCGGACAGAAAGCTGTCCGCTTTTATAATTACTTAATCTTTTCTTTGTGCAACATAATAAACTCAAGATAGTTATCCTTCAGCTCTTTATACGCCTCGGTGTTAAACGAAACATTATAGATGTACAGTTTTTCACCTTTCTCGTATTTCCAGTCGGCGTCAAAAAGCTGAACATTATTTTTATCCACATCATAAACAATTACATTATTTGGAGCGAATACAAGTTTAATATTATATTTTTTGTTATTGAACTTGTAAGTACCCTTGCAATCGTCCTGAGGAGTAAACCTAAAACTATAGTCAGAAGATGTCCATCTTATTCCTTTAAAGCTGTCGGGTTTACTTCCTGTATTCTGTACACAGCCGACAAGCAACATACTCATACAGGTTACCACGATAAGCATAACACAAAGTAATTTTTTCATATGTAAATCTCCTAACTTAGTTCAGATTTTGTCCCACATACAACTATGGAATTTCTGTTTATATTCTGGATAGTTCAGCGTAAGTAGACGAAACCACTGTTGTATAGGTGCTTCCGTTCTTATAGATAAAGAACGAATATACTCTTATTGTCTGGCCGCTGTAAACGTCGGAAAGTGAATTTTGGAGTCCATATACATAGTGGTATCCCTTAAGGGCGTCGGAATATCTCAAGGTATTTCTACCTAAAGTTGAATCAAAGGGTATATACCTGAAACTAATATTCTCTATCGTCTGCTGAGGTCTTTCGGTATCATAATCAACCTTTTGATTAGTACCGGTACCGGTTGTAAGCGCGCGGGTAATATAATCAATTCTATTTTGATCTGAACTGAATACCGTTCCCGCGTTAGTCTGCGAGTAGGTTGTTCCGTCCTTAGTAGTCGCTACCAAAGTGCCGGCTCCTACCAGTGTTTCCGTATCAGCTTTATCAAGATAATCAATAATATAGTAATTATGTCTTACCTTATCGGTATCGCTGGAGGCATCTTTATAATACTCATTATAAGAGTTTATAATTACGGAAGTCTTATCCACAAATTCCGTACCCGTACCAGCTTTTGCGTAGATATAAATCTTATCGCTGTCACCCTGGGCAGAGTTACTTGTAAATCCGTACTGTATAAATCTCGTAGTAAATGTAGAACCTTTATGGAGAATAATATCTGTATTACCATCCTTAACATACCAGTTTACATTTTCTCCGCTTGAGCTTAGTCCGGCTTCACTGGCGGTAAGCTTTGCTGTCTGCTGGTAATTACCTGTTTTAGTAGCTTTTTTGCTTGTGCCGTTATACAAAGCAATTGTGTATGTTCTCGCTTTTGTACATACGGGATGTTCTTCGTTTCTATCGTCGGGAATTACAGCCTTAACCTTCAACTTATAATTACTGTCGTCATGCTCAGTTAAGGTTGTAGTCTTACTATCGTCATCCGGATATTGATAATCGAAGTAATTGCTCTTAATAATCGGCATATTATCCTCAGCGATTGTTTTATAAGCCTCTTTAACAGCCGCGTAATTCGAATATTCTTTACCCGCACCGAAAGAAACTTTTACAGTCTTTGTATAAGAAGCATCTTTAAGCGCCTTAGTTGCGTCATACTCGTAGTTTCCGTCCTCGGTATTATAATCCTTGAAATTGTACGTAACTTCAACTCGAGCCACACCCGAAGTCGATACAGGTTTATATATAGCTACATAGGTTGTATCCGAATTTATTTCGGGAGCGGACGATAACTGATAAGTGCGATTATTACCATCCTTGCCCAAATCAGTCAAAGCGCTGTAATGAGCGTTATTTTCAAAATAATCCGCAGTATCTCCGCCGCCCTCGGGAGTTTTAACACTCATCCAACGGTCGAAGTAATATTTTGTTCCGTTTAGCTCAGCCTCTGCGCCTGCCTGAGCTTTTACAACATACCCAAACACTTTGTTTATCTGAGAAGACTCGGAATCGCGTCCCGCGTAGAGATCCTTAAAGATGCCGTCGATAGTACCGACCTCGTCAGTTTTTACACCTGTACCCGAGATATGTTCTATCGCGTTGGGGATATGTGTTCCGGTATCCTCAACGATCGCTCTGAATGTATTTGTAACCGAAGAGTTGGAAATACACTCAAAATTCGACATAGTCGTTGAGTTAGCCTTAAACCATACCGAACCCGAAAGGTAAGCGTCGGTGTTGATAGTAAATCCGTTATTATTGTTAGTATATTTAACCTTATCGACAGCGATTGAGTTAATCGTAATCGGCGCTAGATTGTTTCCGCTCTTATAAGATATATTATAATCGTTGAGCTTTTTAAGGTTAACCTTATACGTGTAGATAGATTCACTTCCGCTGACTAAGCTCATGTCGTAGGGCAATACTCCGTTTGTTCCGTTTAAAGTGTAGTTAAAATTCAACGTCGGTGTGCCGACATTATCATTCATATCTACGTAAACGTCAATCTCTTCATGAGCAACATATATGTAGAATGTGTCCTCTTTTTCAAAGTGTACATCGTTAGAGGCATCGCTATCAACGCCGCTACTGTATTTTACTTTATATTTTACCTCATACGTTCCCGAAGCGGACGGAGTCCACGTATTGTTGCTGCTATCAGTAGATAATAAGTCTACTGTTTCATCGGTATTCGGTTTTTGGATGGTAAATCCTGTCTCAGAAATAGCTATGTTGGGGGTATCCGTATGGAGAGAACCCTTTTGGCTATCAGGATAGTCGCTTCCGATACCAAGCAATTCTCTTATATCCGCCGCTTTATAATTTTTGTCTGTTCTTTTCTCGACAATTGCCTTTCCGGTCTTTTGACGTTCGGTGTGGAGGTCAACAAAAGTCGAAGCGGTAGATGTCGAAGCGCTTGACGAATATTCAGTATTATATACATTTATATAATACTTGCTTCCGAAATTCGATAAACCTGTAACAGTACCTGTTAATCTTCGGTTCGTATTAGCGGAATCTGTATAGAGTCCTGCCTTTGTTGAGGATACATATATTCTCGCGTTTGCTTTACCCGCGTAGGTGTAGCTATAGAGGTAATATGTGTTGCCCGCCTTACCTTCATACTTCATAAGGTGGTCTACGTTATCGTTTTCGCCCTTAATATATGTATCAGCAGTACTGGCATGAGGATCCATCAGATAATAATGGTATTGTTTATATCGGTCAAAGTCCGCTTCTGTGTCGTTAGATGTGCCGTTGATACTTACGTAATTTGTATTATTATACTGTGACAACACATAAACCGTGGTGGTCTTAGCCTTAGCCTGCAGGGCTTTAAAAGCGCTGAAGTAAGCTGAATAAGCATTAGCGTATGTGGCGGCAGTAGAATTATACTCGGGCCAATCGTTCCAATCGTGAGTACCGTAATCTCGATTTACAGTTTCACGCTGAGACTGATAAGCTCCCCACGGAGCGCCCGCGTCATAATACGTCGCCGCGGTAGTCGCTGTCTCCGCAACAGAGTTCTGATATAAGCGTTTCATCTTAAAGAACGCTTTTTGCTCCGCGTTAAACGTTACATTTACGGTTATAGTACAGGTTGTAGTTTTTGCGGTAACACCCGCCTTAGCGTTTGTCGCGGTAATAACTACCTGATATGTGATTGAACCATCCTCTGTGGTTGGGATTTTTCCTGCGGGAGCGGCGTATACTTCATTGTAATCATTTGACGAATTACTACCTGGAGTTAACGACTGAGCTGTACCATTTACGGAATATCCAATAGTCGAAAATGTATCTGTTTGCGCCTTAAGGTCAACAGGCTGGAGATAGTAGTTATCTACAGATAAAGTTGTTGCTGTAGTGCTCTTGTAAGGGAAAGAAGATGTATTCTGTCGCATAAAGCTTTTTAGCGTAGGAGTTTTAGCTTTTAGTTTAAAGGTTGCCGCAACAGCGCCTACTGTATTAGAAGAAGAAATGAGTTTGTATCTGTAAGTAACTACATTATCGTTGGTTTTGGGGTATCCGGTCTGAAGTGTAGGTTGAATGTATTCTGTGCCTTTGGTAAACGAAGGAGCTCCATCCAATTCATAACCGTCACCAAGAGTTACTCGGAACTCAAACAAATCATTAATATTGCCGTCCTGTTTTGTGTTTCCTGACGTATCTGTTACTGAAACAATATTTGCCTCAGAGTAAGTGTTTGTCGGATTGCTGGCATTATACGGTTTATCCAAAGCAGCTGTAATTGAATACGCGACAACTCTAAAGTGCGCTTTAATCGTCGCTGCTCCATTCATTTTAAATTTAAGTTCAGAGTTTGTTCGAATTGTACCTGAAGCGGGAGCGTTTGAACCTGTAGCATCGTTTATAACCGTGGGGGTTTCACTTGCCTTTTGAATTGTGACAGTCTTTCCGCTCGCGGGGGTGATCTCCCAATAGTCGAAAGCGTAGCCTGTTTTATTCACTCCTCTAAGTGTAATATAAGTAACATTACCGATTTTGCTATTCGCGCCGGATGTTACCCATGTTACCGAACCCTTAGTTGTATCATCGACAGTAACTGTAGGACTATAGAGTGTTTCGGTGTAATCCTCATATACCGCGTATGTACCGCTTGTTTTTCCTTGAACAGCAAGAGCTTCTCTACTTGTTAATGTAGAGTTATTCTTATTAGTGATACCGTTGCCAAGAGTATAGGTTTTCCACGTATAATCTCCCGAGGTTGCGGCGGGCTTGGTTATTGTGGCGTAGGAGCTTATACCCGCCGAATAATCACTTCCAACCTGCGTGGTCGAACCCTGTTGATAGCCGTTCCTGTCATATGTTCTTACATACGCCTTAATTGTTCGTGCAATTTCCTTGAAGTTAGGTGTAATTGAACCGCCTGTAGAAGTAGCGGTTACCGAATACACGGCACTGCTAGCGTTACCGGATGTTCTTGTAACGCTAACTCCGCCGCCGCTTATATTCCACGGAGTAGTAGTATCAATCTCGTATCCGGAAGGAGCAGTAAGTGTAATTGACGCGGGGGTTGCTGTATTACAGGTTACCGCGGTAACAGCGGAATTATTTTGTTTAACCGTACCGGTTGCCGAATCCTGACCGGTACTGTTTACTTTAGTAACGCTACTGTCAGTAGCACTTACATTAACCGAGTAAATTGGATCAGGGAGTTTATACCACTTGCCCTGATCTTCCGTACCATAGTCGGAACTCGGAACATAGTACATCCTATTTTTCTCGTAGGTCTGACCTTGCGCGGTATCAGTCTGAATATTAGCAAGAACAATATCGCGCGTCTGTTTTGAGTTGCTTGCTCCTACGTTGAAAATAATTTTTTCGTAATTGGTATTATATGTTTTATAGTAATAATAAGTATCGGTATTCGCGCCGTTCTGGATTGTTTCAGCTCCCACGAAATCGCATGTTCCATAATCGTCGGTGTTGGCGCCTGAAGCAGCCCCGGCGGTAGATGTCAGCTGAATACCGGGGAAAGCGGCATTATGACCTACACCATCTTTCCACAAGAACGCGTAACCCGCTGTCCATCCTGACGGTAGTTTAAAGTACAGTTGCTTATAATCAGCTTCCTCGGCATAGTTAGCGGTGATTGTACCGCCCGCGGCGGACGCGTAGAATGTACCTGTTCCTGCCGATAAATTTTCGGATTCCTTAGTTACACCGCTTACAGTGAAACTTGTTAACTTATATCGAGTAGTATTAGCACTGTTGTTTCTATAAAGCGGGAAAGATAGAGTTGTAGCGCGAGCCGAGCTGTCGCCTATTTCGACAGTACCGTCTGATACGGCAGAATTCGTTCCTATTTTATATGCTTTATTTACCTCATAAGTTCTTCCTTCAACTACAGAAACATCTATAGCTTCGGATTCTACATAACGCTCACTGCGCGCATTGGTACCGTTTTTGACAGTTGTATCTACCACCCTAACTTTAAACTTGTAAGAACCTACAGATGGGTTCGACCAATTATAAGTAGCGGTAGAACTTGCACTTCTAACACTACTCCAAGTAGCGCCGTTATCAGACGACCTATAAAACTGATATGTTACCCCTGATCCAAATAAATTAGTAGCCGTACCCGTAAAGGTAATTCCACCTGAGCCTGACGTTACATTATAGGAAGGTTTATCGGCATTGATAGACGCGGTTAAGTTATCCTTAGCAGTGGCGGAATATTTTACACCACCTGAATTACTATTTGCGGTTAAATCGAACGTAACCTTAACGGCGTAGTACTTACCGCTTTCCGATAACGCCGTGTTGTTAGTTATGTGAAAGCTGTTTTCTCTGCCTATATCTGTTCTTGTAGACGTACCGATAGTAGTCGAAACTTCCTGGTTGTTAGTCTCAGCGCCAAAAATCTGGCTGTCGGTCAAATTGTAAAAACGGAAATAAACATCAGCTTCATCTTTTTTAAGGTAATAAGTGAATGTTTTTGATGTAGAAGTTCCGCTCATTGTATTAGTTGCATTTGAGTCCCAAGCTCCCGTAATATTGTCACTGATTTTAAAGGTTTTTCCTGAGTACGGCAGAGTGGTTTTTGCAACCTTAAGGGTTTTGTCATCATGGTTCCAAGTAAATTTATAATATCCGCCTGTTTCGGGCGTAAAACTTGCCCTATGTGAACTATTACCAAAGTTATCTGTACCGTAATCATAAAGAGTTACAGAACCAGAGGTACTTAGTGTTGCGTTTGCTTTGTAGTATCGTGACTCCGCAATCTGGACGAACATACCATATGTTGTTCCTTTTTGCATATACATACTATATGTATACGTTCCGTTTGAATCCCATGACATATTCGAATAATTATCCATGTTATACGCGTCGCCGGCGGGGCTAGCTTGCCATGCAAGTTTAACCGTGGATGATGTGCGAGGGCTGACTGTTATTTTGCTATTACTTGTATCAAATGTAAATACATAAGAAGTAGATGAGCCCGGAGTATATGTAACTCTATGATTTGAATTACCGTAGTTGTTGCTTCCGTAATTACCGAGCTGAACATCAGCGTCGCTTGATGCTGTGGCATTTGCTTTATAGTAATCATTTCCCCATTTTATGTAAAAACCGTACGAAGTATTAGCTGTCAAATTAAACGCAACATAATACTTGCTGTTATTATTTGAGGACATTGTCATTGTTTCACTAGAACTCGCACTGTAGTTCCCTGAAGGCATGTTTGCTTCATAATACAAGGTAATAGTATCAGCCGAAGCAGTTATAGTGGAAACGACTATTAATGTTGAAAAAACCATCATTAATGCCATAATTCCGATAAATATTCTCGAGGAATATCTGGATACTTTTGTTTTCATAAATAAAAACCTCCGTTTCTTAGATGGATAGTATATATCGGGAATACAGTCGATTATCTGACCTATCGAAATGTAGAGATATACACCACCGGAGTTGAGGCAGGACGCGCCCGCCTGACCGCAAAGCGCAAAACTACCCATAGTTAGATACAATAATTTTAGCATATAATTATTATTCTAACAAGAAAAAATAAATGCTTTTGTGCAATATTTCTGAATTTTGTCATATTGCATAATTTTAGCTTAAGATTTTTGAACTATATCACAATAAAAAACGCTCAATTTATAATATTAAAAACCTATTTTTAATAATGTTTTGTATGATTTATTAACTTAAATTTTAATAACAAAAACAGGGATGCTCAAATTGAATTGAATCATCCCTGTGTTTTTTATTGTTTGAAGTCAAGCTGATTTGTGTTAAAAAATATTCTTCACAAAACCATTAGCTTTCGGATTCATTTTCATTGTTCTCGGATATCTGCTGCTGTTTTTCAGTTTCCTGCTCTTTTTTATATCTTTCAATAATTTTTTCGAGGTTAGCCTCGTCCTCGTCTTTAAAGCCTATGAGGTTCTTGATAAAAATAATAATCTCATTAAAAAACGCAGCTATAATAAGCAAAATAATAGCAATTAAACCCCACGGAGTTATAAAAAAGTCGTAAATAGCGCTTATAAACGACAACTTGTTTTGCATTTTTCCAAGTACATCGTCCAACAACACGGGCGAATCGTTAGACGGGTTATTATCGCCTTTAGTTACAATATAATAAGCGCCGCTTTCGTAATAAGGAGCTTTTACGATTCTATGGGTAACAATTTTACCGTCAAAATCGCCCGAACGTCCCATATACGTAACTATATCGCCGATATTAAGCTCGTTTTTGCCGCAGCTTTTCGAAAGAATAACATCCCCTACCTGAAGTGCGGGCTTCATACTGCCCGAGGTTACACGATACACAGAATAGCCCATTATAGACGGAGCTTTGCCGCTAATCCTCGATATCATAGTAAACACTAAAACCAGCGCGAATATCGTGAGAATAACGGCAAAAAATACGTTCTTAATTATTCTTAAAATATTTATAACTTTGTTGTCAGGCTTGAATTTAAATATAGCCATATTAATAGGACCAGAAGATTGAGCTTGCGATATTGCCTGTTTGTCCTGACTTATTTATAACATACCAGTAAAGCTCAACTGTCTTTCCTTTTTCTACAAGAATATTCTGAGCCACGGGCATTTGCTCAATATATTTACTTACGGTTACCTTAGTGGTTTTTGTAATTGTATCGCCGCAAGCGCCGGTGATTGTAGTAGTAATATTGGCGGTAGCGGTATCAGTTGAAATATTACTCGCCGCGGTTACTAAGCCGTCGTTGTTTACAGTCGCTACATTTGTATTACTTGACGTATAAGTTACACCTGTTCCGTAATAATCAGGGGAGAAATTATCCACGTTATTATCGTTAGTTTTCTTTAGAGAAATGTCGATATATCCGCCCATATCAAGCTGAACTTCGCTATAGTATTTCATACAAGCGGCAACGTCGGTGCTTGGAACTGTATCATAGAGCTTGTAAGAATCTTCGATATTCTTACCTGTTAAACGGAACACTGTTCCGGGACTCAAATCCGTAATATCGGGGGTACGGTTCCAGTCGTTATTCTCCGCGTCATGTTCTTTATCAAAATAATGGTTAAAGAAGAAGAACGAGTTAACGTTACTAGGCAAATCACACTTATAGATATATGTAGGATACTGATTAGTAGAGGCGTCTTTAAACTTACTGTTATTATTTATTCTCTCCATTTTAACATCAGTTTTTTCGCCGTTGATAAAATACCTGATATTCATATCAAAGTTAGCGCTACTCGTATTTCCCTCATACCAGAACGCCTGATACGCAGTAGTCGGAACAAAATATACACGTACTTTGTCATTTGCTGTAGGAGTTTTTGATATATCGAACCCTTTTTCGTTGATAACGGGCGAGGTTATTCCGGCCTTCACCGCGGCACTGTTGAGCAGCCTACCAAGCTCCAAGTCTCCGTAAATGTCGCCGCTTCCGCTCGTATTATCTATAGTCGTCTTGTAGTATTGAATTTTAGTAGAAGTGTCGGCAAAGTTTACCGCGGTCACGGTAGTGTCTCCGTTAGTTTTATTACCGTCCTTATCAACCGCAATTGTGCTGACATTCACGGAGGAGCTTCCCGAAACAGGAAGTCCCGAACGTGAATACTGCATATAGTTACCGACTACTGTTTCGTTGTGAGCGTACCACGAAAATGTCGCGGGCATCATTGAAACACACGCCATAAGCGCCGCTAAACACAACACAATAAGCTTTTTAGTTGTTCTCATGGTAACTCACCACCTTATAATCTCTTTTAACACTACTTTTTAGTGATCCATTGCAGCGCCGGCATAAATCTGAGGGGTTCCATTATTCCACTTGAGATAGATTGGATATATCTTATGTGGTGTTGGGAATTTAATTGTAACATTTGCTTCACCAGATTTCAATACGAAATCATTGTGACCCTGACTTGAAGCTCCACCTGCATCAATATAATTGCCGCCATTTAAGCCATAATAAGTATAGTTGCCATTATTATCTCTAACCCTAACTTTAAACTGATACGAAGACCATGTTTGGTCAGACTTTACATATACTCGACAAACCTCGTTATTTCCATTTGTTCCGTTAAATATACCCGTACCATTATTCTTATAAGTAAAGTTAATATCGCACCAATCGTTATCACCGTTTTGACCTATATTACTATAAAAGTAGTTGTTTGTATATGTAGGCAAATCGGATTTTTTATCATACCAATCCAATGTCGCCATATCAAATATCTTATTAGCCCAAGATTGATTCCCATCTAACAATGCTAAGTCTTGTGTCTGATAACCTTGAGCGCCGGTAGCAGTTCCTTTACCATCATTAAATACGCCCCAGTCAAACGAGGATGAATAATAGAATCTAAATAATCTAAATTTATTTTTATCGTTGACTCCCTCTGTTGTATCATTCATGGGGGTCATTTGCGCTCCCGGCCACGGAGCGTTCTCTACAACATTCTTGTTGGCACTCAAATTAGTATTGCTCTGCCATAGATACGATCTCGGCCAGATAGATTTTTGATTACTGTTATAGGTAGTTGGATCGCCAAATCCGCCTGAGTTAACAAATCCGACATAGCTTGTTCCTGAAGTTTCCCATGTTCCGTATTCATGGCTATACACCGAGTAAGCCTCGCCGTGATAAGTGTTCGGAAATGCCGTCGTGCCCCAATTATCCCAATACTGAATATCACCGGAATGGGTATTACCGGTGTTCCACGTTGTTTCACATCTATATAAAGTTGTACTATATCCGTTATAGACAGCTGGAATATCGACATAATATACATTAAGCCCAGACATCTTAATCATTTCAAAATGAGTACGATCTGCAGGTGTGTCGCTATCATTTATTGCCCAATATAATTTGTTTGTTCCTCCGTTTAACCAATGGGCAGATCCACGGGCAAATCCATCATCTTTTCCTCCATTGCCAAAATCCCACTCGTCTTGCGTTTCATCTCGTACATAAATACGGCGGGTTTTCACCCACGAAGATGTGAGCTGGAGATTGATATCGGACGCGTCAATTGAGGTTACAGGAGCGCCTGCCTCAAGCCAAAGCTTAACTGTAACTGTTTCAGTCTTATCTTTTCCGACAGTAAAGAGAGTATTTCCGTTGAGGTTTCTGGTGCTGTCTTTTACTCCGTCATAACCACCTTGGTTAGCATAGCCCCTGTTTGTACTATTAGAAACCCACAAACCTTTTCCGTTTGAAACAGGGTCAGATGTATTAGTTTCTTGTTCATTATAATACATATATTTTTCTACAGGACGCGGAGACGGTGTATTGTCGCTACCTGTCGCGGTTTTTATACTAGAACCATCTAAATATTTAAACTGTCCGTTATCGTTAAATCCGTAGACAGTAGTCGCTCCGTTTACCGTTATAGAAGCGCGCAGATAGCCTTTAAGCGCGGCAGTAGGAGAATGATCAGCCGTAGTTTTTTCGCCGGCGGCATTAGTTTCACCTGTGTAATCCTTAGCCGCTATAAAAGGATTTGTGTTGCTTTTATTCTTGTACTCAAACCAATACGCCGTAGGAGCGCCGTTAGACGTTACCCTAAACGTCATGCTTATATAGTTAGTATTAGCGTCGCTCTTAGTTCCCTTGCGGAAAGCTGTTTCGCTTGTGCCTGATTGGGGGAACATAAAGTTAGTACCGTCGCTATAGCACGCGGAAAGATGCATATCGCCCGACTCGGCAAAGAAATCAGATAAATCGACAACGCTTCCTTCTTTCTGAACACTGATGTCTGATTTCAGCTTACGGCCGCTGATATGAAGCGGAGTTTTAGTACCATCGTTAGACTTTAATTCTACGTTTGAAACCTCTTCAATCCAGCTGTAGCTTATACTTACTGTTGTCAATAAAATCAGGATAAGCGCCACCAGAGAGAGCGTCAAATTCCTTTTGCCTAGTGACTTTTTAAAAATATTCAGCTTTTTCATAGTGACACCTCCTTTTTAATTAATTCCATTAGAAATCGAGACCGTCGAGATCACCGATATCTGATCCGCCGCCGTCGCTGTCGCCGAGATCTACCCAGTAACCTGTACACTGTTCAGGATTAGCGGCTATAGCTCCCTCGGCGGTATAGAGCCTGTTAACGCCTCTGTCGAACGTATCAGCGCCGGAAATCTTAGAACTCTTAGTAAATTTATAAGTCGTTTCAGTGGGATTCGTAGGTCTTAGCTCGAACGAAACTTTATTAGTCATATCGCCCGGCATATTACACATCCACTCTGAATCACTGCTGTTGTACTTATACATTAGGAAGTCAGTAACATCGTTGGTGCTATCATCTTTAAAGTGAAGATAAAGATGGTAATCGCCGTTATTAATCTTATTCTTAACCCAATTGCCCGTAGTGCTGTCTTTAAAACGAATAACCTGAGTTTTATCCCAAGAAGTTGTAAACGCAATATTAAAATCAATATCGTACGATTCGTAGGTTTGAAGCTTTGACGACTTAGGATCGGCTCCCTCAAGCCATAAAATAATTGAGAGCTTCGTTTCTATACCCTTTGAGAGCGTAGCCACGGGAGATCCGCCATATGCATAGTCGGTAAAAGCGTGGGATGTTTGTCGTCCTGTATTAAGTAATGTACCCGAAGCGCTGTCAACAGAAGACACAGCTGCCGTGTTGAAAGTTCTGCCGGTCGGGTTAAATACAACAGGCGCGTTCGGCGCTTCGTTATCAGCCTGTGTGCCTGCCCAAATCGCTACTCTAAGCGGAGCGGCAAGAGTTGTACTCGCGGTTCCGTTTTTCGGAGTAACGGTGAGGGATGTAATATCATCATTAATATACAACGCTGTGTTATTTTCCTGTGCGGTTAACGTGAAGTCAATCTGCACGTAGTTCTTATTTTTATCCCCGACATTAGCGCTTCGATATGTAATACTTTCGGTTTCTTTCGAAAAATCAGTGCCGTCGGTCGGGAAAAACAGATTCCTTCCGTCAACAGACGAAGCGGGAGTAATATATTTGTCAAGGTCGCTGATTTTAAAATCACTAGTACCGCTGTCGTTTACACGAAGACCTTTACCGCACTGGAGCGTATATTGTCCCGCGTCTAACTTAGCGGTGTTGATTGAGAACCAAGAGAAAGTTCCCGTTATAAATATAGCAAGAGCTATAGAAAGTGAGATGAGCGAGAAGTAGAATTGTCTTTTTGTAGCTTTTCTTCGGTTAAAGCTCTCAATCGCCATACGGCGAATTGTTGACTGTTCTTTCTTCATCACATCACCTCATTTCGTAATAATAGTATTTAAGAATAAAATTTGTTTAATGTTATAGTTTTATTTGAACTCAAGATGGAGATTAAACTGTCCGCCGTCCATAGCGCGGCGCGACTCTAAATCTTCTCCTTCAAGCCAAATTCTCAGAGTGTATTTATATACATAGTAGTTTGTTTCAGAGTCGGGATTTCCCGCATCCTGACGTAACCGGGATGTCCTAAGATAATCGGATTCACTTGCACCTACGCTTGACGCTTTAAAATCTGTGCCCAATACCGGATATGTATCAGACTTAACACTCTCTTTAGTTGTAACAACGAAGTGTTCATCGGTTCCCGCTGTTTTTTTCTGGACTACTACTCCCTCGTTCTTATTGATTTGATATTGAGTGGAATTCGTTTTCCATTTAGCCTCATACGCCGGCGATTTAGGCGTTCCCGCGCCCGCGGGCTTGTAATAAGTATGGAAATAAGTAATATCGTTATCATGACTATCCGTGGGAGCTAGAGGGGTTTGACCCGCATATTTTATATCTCTTTCAAGCGTCCAATCGTTAGTTTTACCTGTATTACTTACATTCATCTTAATATCGGGACGCGGTAACCACAAGCAAGTAAGATGCCTTTTGTAAGAAACATTTCCGGCTTCATTATGAAATTCTAACGTTTTAGTTGTAGCATCTCCATTGGGATAGTCCTGCTCAACATAAGCTCCTTGAGCCAGAAGCGCTACGCGAACCGCGCCGACAATTGAGTCGGAGCTGAAATTGCCGTATGAACTCTTTTTACCTGCGGGAATTTCGCTATCATTCAAATGCTCATTACTCGCGGACAAATAGGATGTAGACGCGAGAGTTACGTCCTTAGTCTGTGAACGAGCATAGAACTCATACTCTATATATCTCGGTTCTTCGGCAAAATCGGGGTTAACATTCCTTATTTTTTCAACTTCAGTTTGAGATAACGCGTCTTCCCAAGCGCCGCCGATACTTACCTCTCTACCCTTTTTAGTCGCAGTATCTTTATCTTTAATTATACTGAAACTGGGTACAATAAGGCTCTCTCCGTCGCCTGTGCAGTCTTTAGTAAGTGTAACATCTGTGTTAAACTCCAACTTACCGGAAAAAGTTTTCGGTCCACGATCATTGCCGTTTTCATCGTAATTAACCTCAGCAAGACCAATCTCGTTCGGAAAAGCCGATCTGACGCTGATGTTATTCGCGGTAACTACTTTGTTTACAGTAAACCATGACCATACAGCCAAAAGACCTGCTACAAGCACAACAAGCATCATTATTAAATTTTTAGAAATTATAAATCGCCTGCTTGGGCCTGCGTTATTAGCCATAGTTTAACCTCTGTAGAAATAAACTCCTATAACAGATTTACCGCTTCTCTGACCTTTGTTGTGGAAAATCTTAACTTTCTGGACACCCTCGTTTTCGAGGAATGACTGGAAGTTACCCATATAGTTTTTATCCATTGTTTTGTATGTGAGATATACACAGGATTTATCTGCCCTTTGAAGCTTTTCGGCTATTACGGGTTTGCAGTCATCGAATTTTGTTGAGGATAATTTCTTAACTACCTCGATTCGATTCATATCTCCCGAGTATACGGTTACTCTCCTGCCGTCGTTTACTACGAACAGACAGGAAATATTACTTGTGGAAGGAATACTGAATATTCCACCTGCCTCGGCAAGCGACTGAGCCTTCATAGCCTGGATACCGAGCGCGCCGTAAGTAAGATCGAAACCGAACAATCCCTCGATTCCACGAGCGATTTTGAGGTCCTTCTTGTATCTCGCTGCTGTATCGTTAGCTTTCTTGGCAGCTTTTTTAGCCTCTGCCTGAGCCTTTGTAACCTGTTTTTTGATTTCAGCCTTAGCCTTTTTATCAGCTTCTTTCTGAGCTGCCTTTACGCGGCTGTCGGCGTCTTTCTTAATCTTGGCTTTTTCTGATTCTTTCTGTTTATCGAGCTTATCCATAGCGGATTTATGCTCTTTGTTGAGCTTATCAATCGCGTCTTTGTGGTCTGCCGCGATTTTAACTCTCTCGACCTCAAACATCTTGTTGAGCTCGTCAACGTGGCTTGCGTGAGCGGCTTTTTCCGCTTCGACTTCAGCCTTGTGAGCTTCTTTCTCGCTCGCGAGTTCGTTTGTTGTCTGAGTGAGATTATTGCTGAGATTTTCAATTTCGGAGCTCTGCTGAGCGATTGTGCTGTCGCGCTCGGCGAGAGTCGCATTGAGAGCCGTGATCTGCTCTTTCGCTCCCGCGATTTCTGTTTCAAGAGAGGCGATAGCGTCTTTCTGCTGAGCGATTGTAGCCTCGTGTGCCTCGATAGTCGCTTTCTGGGCGGCGTTCTCGGCTTCAAGATTCGCTACTCTTTCCTCGAGCTGAGCCTTAGTCTTTTCGAGCTCGGCAACATATGCTTCGAGTTCTTCTATGCGGGCTTTCTGCTGAGCGACGATTTCCTCGAGCTCGGCGATTTTAGCCTTCTGCTGTTCAATAATCTGCTCGAGTTCGGCGATTTTAGCTTCGAGCTGAGCCTTGATTTCCTCAAGCTCGGCAACCTTGGCTTTGAGTTCTTCGATAATCTGCTCGAGTTCGGCAATTTTAGCCTCAAGTTCTTCAACCTTAGCCTCGAGCTCTGCGATACGCTCTTTAGCCTTAATAAGCTCAGCCTTAACCTTCTGGAGCTCGTTCTGTAAGTTCTTGACCTGATCCTCCAGCGCCTTGATAGAGCTCTTTAAGGACTCAATCTGCTTATCGCGCTTTTCAATCTCACGCTTTAAAGCGGCGATTTCGGATTTCTGGTCACGGATGATCTTCTCGCGTTCACGGATTTCCTGAATACGGATTTTCATCTCTTCCTTACGGATCTTTTCAATAAGCTCCGCGGTTTCGGTATCGCCTGTTTTCTCACGGCGTTTACGCTGCTCCTGATAACGCTCCTCGAGCATCTTTTTCAGGGCGGGGTTTGTGGAGATGGAAAGCATAAAATGCTGGAAACCCATAGAATAGTACAGACCTTCCTGTACATCCTTATCCATTTTACCCGAGAAATCACGTCCGATAATCTCGTAGCCCGGCTTATTGTAAGCGTAAAGATAGTTGAATAAGTCAAGTCCCGCCTTATAGTTGGGGTTCTTGGTCATAAGGTTTGTTCTGTTGATAGGGGGCTTAACTCGAATACATTTTTTAAGCGCCTGCATCATATCCGTGTTCAAAAAGCTGTTGAGCTTTTCGCGGATACGGCGGACACGGTCGAAGTCGGAAAGCTTTTCAAAATCCTTGATATCAAGGTCGTCGGCTTTCGCGTCTTTTACCTCGTTAGAATAAACAACCTTGAACGTGATGTGCTGGTTGTTCATTACCATATCTCTGTCCATTTCAACCTTATCGAAGGTATCTGTGGGAGCGTTGACCATTTTGCGATATTTATCCGCAACGAAGTCGAGCGCATTTTCGATTAAGGTGATAAGAAAACGGTTTTCATAGGTTTCAAACGAGTCCTCACGCTCAATGGTAAGAACCTTGTTCGGCGTAACCTTTCCGTCGTCGTCAATGGCATCAATAAAATTGGTGTGCTGAATCAAATGTTTTACAGAATCCTTGTTAATAATTTTTGCCTTGTCGATTCTGTAAACCTCGTTGTTTTCAACGATGAATCGGCGCTGTTCGTCGATTGCTCTTTCTATATACGGAAGGGTATCCTCAATCGCGGTAACCCATTCCATATCAATTACCTTTTCGTGGAGCTTACCTGAGAGAACATCTTCTCCCTTGTCGTTGTCCTCCATATTTGTCAAAAGGTAGTTGGCGGTAAAGTCTGTAGCGAGGTGCTTTTGCATGTACTTATAGGAACGATAGTACTTATCAAAATTTTCCAAAAATCACTCACCTCTTTTTCTGTACAAAATCCAAATACTCAATTAAACACCTTATGAAACGCGAATATCAATAACGCGTCCCTATAAGAAATGGTAATTACGCAAGCTTCTTAAGCATGAGGAGGTAATCTTTACACTCGCCCATGTTTTCTTCGCCGAATAACTCATCCATATATGCTATCAGACCATCAATTTCGTCACGAATATAAGAAAGGTTAAGTGCCTCGAATTTGCGCAGTACCTTACGCGCAAGTATGTAATCAAGACCATCAATTTCTTTTCCGCCTGTTCCTACATATGCGGGAACATAATCCTTAATCTGCTTCATAATACGGTTACCAAAAGCTACTCTGAAATGAGCGATTACGTAATCGTCTACTAAAGCGAGCTTATTAAGGAGATCGTCTGAAATGGGGTTATCAGCCTTAGCTTTATTGAGTATATCTTCAAAGTGGTGATAGTTAATAACTACAGGTGGTGTGTCGGGAGCCTCAAAAGCGACGCCCTTAGTATCAATGTTTATAGGCATAGCACGGTCGTATACCTTATCTGTAACGGCGAACGTAGAGTCGTCGTTGTTGATTGTTCCACAATACCACATATTGGGCGGAACGGTAAATTTACCCTTATGCAGCTGCTTCGGGTCGTTCTTCCACTGGCTGGGTACGAGGTCTACAACCCATTCCTCTTTTCTCGGCATTTCAAGAATTGAAAGCATCTCGGCGAAGTAGTACTCAACACGCGCGATGTTCATCTCGTCGAGGATTACCAGATATACGTTTTCGTTGTAGTTAGCTTCGTACATAGCGCGAAGCAACTCTGTTTCGTTATATTTCTTTGTAAATTCGTTGAAGTAACCGAAAAGCTCGGAACGGTCACGCCACGAAGGCTGTACAGGAGTAATAACGGAGTCGTTGCATACATACTTACCAAAAGCATACGCGAGCGATGTTTTACCTGTACCAGAAATACCCTGTAATACGATAAGCCTTGTAGAAGCGAAAGCCGAAACAAAGCGGCGAATCATGGCTATATCATAATAAAGTCCAAGTCTTGAACATGCAAAGAGTCTGAAACGATCGCAGAATTCGGGGAGAGTAATATCGTTATCATACTCAGGCGGCTGATAGTCTGCCCACTCCTCGTCGAGAGCGGTAAGCTTGAGGAAACGAATCTCGCCTGTATCGCCGTCTTCTTCTCCACCGTTGAGGGTTTCGAGCTCTTCGCCTGTAAGCTCGGAGATTTCGTTCGGATTAAGACCAATCTGTGAAACTTTCATTGAGAGGATTTTATCTTTTTCAAGGTTAAGACGCATAACCTCGCGGTTGAGCGCCTGTACTTCCTGTACGAGCGAGCCCGCGTCTTTGCGCGCGCGCTTGTTTCTGAAATATTTCTTTAAGGAAGCAACTATAAAGAAAATCAATAAGCCCAATAAAGCTACAAGCAAAAGTATAGCGATAATAGCTACAACCCACGCAAGTCCGCCAAGCTTAGTTGTATAGCGTGAAATAATACTAATGTACTCGGGAATATTGAACGCTCCGAGTATTGTGACAATTCCGTTCCAGATAGAACCGAAGAACTGTCCTAAGAATTGAAAGAGAAATTGAAAAACTGTATCCATAGTTTTCTCCTTAAAAAAATCTTCATCGTCGGTCTGAAGCTTTCTGACCTCGGCTCCATTTTATTGCAAGTTTTATCATTTCGGCGTTTTTACGCCAAACCTCGACTTGAATAACCGTCGTTATGAGTTATAATCCTATGATTAATAATTTAACTTTTCCACCGAAATTCCTTAACATTACTGACGCTAAACGCCGTACTTCGGAATTTCAGCTTTATGTTGAAAAATTATTAGGGGCAAATATACCTAATTATATATGCCATAATATTTGAATTTTCTAAATTAATTATTCGGGTTTTTTATCAGGCACAACGTCAAATACCATCTGGCTTCTTATTGTACCGCCTCGAATAGCGTCTACGCATTCGGGGTCGTTGCCCTCAATCCACATTACTACTGTATATTTATCCATTGTACCCGCTTTTAAATCGGTATTCAGGGTTTTTAAAACAGTACCGTTATTATTCCAAGCGGTCGCGTCGGTTTCGGCAACCTTACGGTTCTTATAAGAGCTCTTAGCGTAGGTATTATCCTTACCGTTGCGGTAAATCTGAATACGAATCGCCTCGTCCGCGGACTTGGAAACACCTGTTATTGTCATTGTAGTATTGTATTTTAAGTCTTTGTCACCTGTATTCTTCAGGAAAAACGTATACGCAAGATAGTTTTCGCCGTTATGCTGACCTGTTTTCGCTCCGTCAAGTCCTTTCGGAAGCCAGGCTTTTGTAATATTGGTAACATCCTTTACAGATCCGCCGTTTAACTTAACCGCGGCGTCGTCAAAGGAAGCTGACTCGGAAAGCATAATTGATTTTCCGTCGTAAAGATCACCGATAGTAATTACAAGATCTCCCCATTGAGTTGTGAGCATAGAGATTATGTACATTATAAGCAAAATCGCTGTCAGTCCTATTAATATCGCGGCATAACGTCTTTTGCGCTTTTTAGCGGCTGCGACTGCTTTCGCGTCTTCCTGAGCGTGGAAATGTTCGTAAACCGAAGATTTTTTATCTTTCGCGGCTTCGACCTCATGCTTATGACCGAGTTTCGCGACTTCTTCCGGAGTAGGCGCGTCGACCTGTTTATTCTTTTTTCTAAAAGGCATTAAATCACCTTCTCCTTTCAGTACGCATAGTTAGTAAGAAACCATTTTTCGGCTCATCAAGACTCAAAATCTTCCGCTTTTTCTTCTGCTTCAGGGTTCTCATCCTCGTCGGGTACAGCATCGTTCGATTCTTCCGCCGTTTCGGGTTTCTCAGCATCGGGAATAGTTCTGCCGTTCTGAGCGGCAAGATATTCCTCAATAGCTTTCTTTTTCTGCTCCTCGGTAAGTCCTGCTTTTTCCATAGCTTCCTGCGCTTTAAGCATACCTTTTTCCTTAGAGTAAGCCATCGCGTTAATTATAACGCGTACAGCCTGGTACAGGAAGAAGATAATCATCGGAAGAAGGATAACAAGGAAAAATCCGCTCGGAGTCTGGAGATAATTCAAAACACCGCCGAGACCGTTAATTTTTGTTCCGTGATATACCGCCAAGAAATCAGTATTAGTGAATTCAGGGAATACGGACGCGTTTTTCGGATCCTGGTCGTAAGTATCGTTATTATCACCCTTGGTTAAATATATTAGTGAATCAGCTTTTTTATCTTTTTTAACCTTATAAATTCTGTGGGTTACATAGTCGCGCTCGCCGTTTCCGTCGGGGTCGGCAGCAAAGGTTACAATGTCGCCTTCCTTGTATTTAGCGGAAACTCGATCATTTACAACGTCACAGATAATAAGGTCGCCCTTATTAAAGTCATCGGGCTTATCGCCCTTCATTGAGTCGGACAAAACTCCGATAGGAGCTTTACCGAATACATTCGGAACTCCCTCACTGTTTCGAGCAGTCAACGCAACCGTCAGGATGAACACGGAGATTATTAATATAGCTATAACCAGCACATCCACAACAATATGCAATATCTTGGCCAAAATATTTTTCATTCGGAAATTCCTCGTTTCTTATCTTTTTAAAGCCGCTCCGTCCTGTGCTGAGAAGTCTTTTATAAAAACTTCAGGGCACGTCAGCTTTATTTTCTGCCCCGAGCCGAGCGCTCGGCTCGGGGCGATTCTCTAATCAGTCAATACTAAATTAGATATTTTTTAAAAAATTTTACTCAAGCTAAAATTAGTCAGCAATTGTAAATGTTACTGTGAAGTCAGCCTCTGCTCCCTGCTGAGTATTAGCGCAATCGGCGTCATTACCCTCGTACCAAACGATAAGTGTGAAGTACTGAGCAGAAGATACTGCTGTAGCTGCAGGAGTAGCTGTTGCAGTTGCTGTAACATTAGTAGCCTTTACAGTAGGTGGTGTAGTATCTGTAATCGGCTTATAAGCGTCACCGTATGAGCAGATAACGTCTCCAGAAGAATTAACGAGAACAGCCTTAGCGAATGATGTACCGTCAATATTATCAGTAGTGTCAGGATCAACGCATGAAATTGTAGCGTTAACATTTCCAACGCTTGTTGTGCCATCAGAAGATTTAATACCCATTCTATACTTCTTTGTATAGGTGTTAGCGCTTATAGCGTCACCCGCCTGTGCTGAACTTGTAGGATCAGCTACAATGTTTGTAGAAGCAAAGTTTGCTGCAGTATTTGTGCCGTTTGATGTACCGCCTGTTGTTGCATAATCGCCATCTTTAGAAACGTCCTTAGGATAGATACCTGTTGTAGGTGCAGCAGAATCTATTGTGTAGTCGATTGAAATCGGCTGTAATTCAGTAGCAGCACCAGAATAAGTTACGGATCTACTCCAAGCTTTTCCGTCTGTACCACCGTTGTTCTTGGTGATTACAAGACCTTTTGCAACAGCTGCAGATACGTTAATACCGTCAGCTTTAACAGTCTTGTTGATTGTGAACCATGCGTATGTTGCGGAGCCTAAAGCTACGAGAGCAACAAGAAGCATAGCGATTGATGATAATAACATCTTTTTTCTTGTGTTTTTCATTAGAGAATCCTCCTTAAAAATTATTTTGGCTGCAAAACACGGTGCAACCTTAGTTACAATATATATCACGACACCGCTTCGTTACCTCAGCAACGTAACTTGCGGCGATATGACCAAAAATTAATGAAGAAAGAAGAAAGAAGAATGATGAATTATTTTTTATCATTTATAGATTTCTTGCTCGTTTTTATGCTGCTGACGAGCATCTTTCTTATATCTTCCGCGTCAGAAAGCAAAGATTCAAATTCCTTTTCCTTTATATATCCTGATCTGTAAAGCAAATCAAACCAATATTCAGTTTCAGACGCTTCTTTTAATGAGATACTTAGTTTTGTAACAAAATCTCTTTTTGTCTGCGCGTATATCGCTTCCGCGACATTAGCGCCTACGCTTGTACCGGAACGAAGAACTTGATTAGAAATTACATAGTCGTTAAACTCATCCGTTAAATACTTATATAGATTTATAATTCGAAGAGAAAAGTCTGCTGTCTTTTCTCTAAGCGGATTGTTTTTTATCTGTTTATAATATTCTTCTTTCTTCATTCTTCGTTCTTCTTTAAATAATTACTTATCCCGCGGGGGTGCTCTGACCTTCTTTAATACCTAAGAATCCGAGGCGGACGCTTAAGTTCGCGCCTTGGATACGGTTAACGCATTCGGGGTCCTCACCCTCGAGCCAAAGCCTTACTGTTACTTTTCTCGGAGTAAGCTTTTCGAGTGTGAAGAGGTTATTCGAATCGTTGTATGTCATTGTTCCGCTCGGCAAATCGAAAGTGGAGAGAGAAGTAACAGAACGTCCTTTATTAGGCTCATAGGTTTTAGCGTTGCCCGAAGCTCCCGCCGCCTCGAAAGAAATACGGTTAGCTTTTACAACGTCGTTCTTCGGAGCGGGAGAATCTGACTCAACCTTTGTTCCGTGGATTTTCTCTCCTTCCTCGTCAGTTCCCTCTTCGGTTGTAAGGTGTACGTGCATAGCCTTTGTGGCTATAAAGTAACACTCAAACTCGAAGTAGGAATCCGTATCGTTTGGTTTAGCTTCTTTTCCGTTCTGGTATTTAAAGCTTTTACCGTTAGAGGAGGTTACGGGATCAAGAACAACGTCCTTAATCTGTTTATTATAATTTTTCTTTAAGTAGGAGTTAATCATATCGTTTGTAAGGATATGAGTGTACCGAGAAATATCGGAACCGTGGTTTTCCATTGAAACTCGAAGATCATCACCTGTACTGATATCAAGCTCGAAATCCTGAACACCCGCAAATGTATTTACCGTAAACCAAGCGTAGGTCGCGGTAGTCATAGACAGTATTGTGATGATGCTCAGGAAGATGATAAGGCTTCTTCTCTTTCTCAGTCTTTTTCGGTATTTTTGAATATAACTTTTTAAAGACACGATATCCCTCCCCGCTTATTACTAATCGAAAACATCTGAAAGAACAGATACTTATATTTATATATTTAGCTATACTATTTTACAATATTTTTGGGTCTATAGTCAATAATATTTGTTTATTTTTTCGTAACATTTGAAATTTTGTGCAACTTTTTTAGTGGTTAGTTATAGTCCACAAAATCATCTCTTAATATTTGGTTAATTCGACAAAGGAATTTTTTGAAAAAAAACTTGACAAATGGTATCTTTTAGTTTTTTTTGTTTATTTTGTAATTCTTAAAAAATTTTTTCAAAAATTGCATACTTTTACGCAATTTTTTCGGAATTTGTATATATAGATGTACAGCGCTATATACTTTTATATTTTAAAGGAGGAATAATTATTCTAAATCTTAATCTTTCCGAGAATAAAACATTAAGTTCTGTATCAAGTTCAAAAATCTACTACGGCGAAAACTGTATAGACAGCATAAAAATAAATCTTCCCGAATTTTTATGCGAAAAGGATTGCTCAGATCTTAGCTTTAAGCTTTACCTGCTTTACGGCGATGTGTTTATGGAGTACATAATCGAGGCGGACGAAAACTTAACAGCCGAAATCCCGATAACCTTAGATATAACGGAAAACATCGGTAAATACAAAGCGTATATAGAAATAAGCGCGGGCGGCTTGGTCCTCGGAAAAACCAACGAAATATGTTTTTCGGTTTATAACTCTCCGAGTAAAGGGAACGAAATTTACACGCGCCAAACGCTTTACGACGAAATCTCCCGCCTAAATGGTGATTTAAGCGAAAAAGAAATCGCGCTTGAGCTTGTTAAAAACGCTTTAACCGCACAGGAAGTATATATTTCCGACTCAACCGACGAAAACGAATACGGGAATTTTATCCTCGGATTACACACCGACGCTAATCTAAAAAGAATGATTGACGGCACAATCACTTCAATTGTAATACCGCAGGGAATCACAAAAATAAACAGTTACGCATTTTACGGCTGTTCGCTGACAAGCGTTACCATCCCCCCGTCAGTAAGAACCATCGAGGAAAGCGCGTTTAACAATTGTGATTATCTTACGAGTCTTATTCTTTCGGAAGGTTTGGTAACAATCGGACACAATGCTTTCAGCAGTTGCGACTCGCTCAGAGAAGTTGTGATTCCGGGTACGGTAGAATCGGTCAATACATACGCGTTCAGGAGCTGTATGAATCTTGAAAGAGTTGTATTAAGTCATGGTGTAGAACGCATCGAAACATATGCTTTCGCTCAAAGCAACAGGCATATAACAAGCCTTTGGCTACCTAATACGCTAACCAGCGTAAACAGTCCGTTTTATCAGTCTCTATCTCCTAACGCTGTTGTAACGCTGGAAAACGGTTTTGAGTGCAACTACTTTAATTTAAGCGAAGTAAGTAACGCTTCCGTGGACCAGATTATGAGCTGGCTTTACGCACTCAACGACAGAACCTATCGTACAACCTCATATACCTTAGTAATAGGTTCCGCGAATCTTGCTAAACTGACAGAACAGCAGATCGCTTTCGCCACAAGCAAAAACTGGAATTTAACTTAATACGCAATACGGGGCTGTCGCAAAATGCGACAGCCCCGTAATTTTAATCTGTTTTCTTGGTTATAATGTTGCAAAGCGAATAATTACCAACGCGTTTTTTATAACCTCGGATAACATATTTACTCCAAACGCTGATACTACCGCCGCCAAAAGCAATACTCCAACAGCAAAATATTTTTTTACCGTTTTTTTTAACAGCGGTTTTGAATCAGTAATCCTTTTTCGCGTTAATTACAAACAAAATAAAAGCACTGGCGACATACACAAAACAAATCAACAAGCAGGATTCAAAAGGCTGGAATCTCAATTGCGAACCTGCTAGAAAGCAATTATAATCTGAAAAAGCCTGAAACTGACGCTACTACCGACGAATACTTATACAATACTGTAATTAACAAAAACGAAAAGAATATGCACTAAATACTACACAGTAAAACGAACCTCTTTTAAGCCTGATTTCGCAATAAAAAAGCAATTTACCGCGGCAAGCGAAACAAAACATATTATTTCCTGCAGACATATATAAACGCTTAGTTTAGAAAACAACGGCTGTACCAAAACACAAAACGCCGTATAAAAATACCCCATGCAAGGAATCGCTGTATTGCCGCCGTATATAACCTCCGAAACACAACGATCGTCGTTTCCCGAGGTTATATAAAACCCTTTTATCGCAAAATAAAGTAATGCGAATACTACGCACAAAACAATAGACGTTATTAGTTTTTGACTTGAGAAAAATCTAAGTGTTTGATTCACCTTGTTTTTTATAGTTCCCATTCGTTTCTCCCGATTTACCGTAACATAATGCACTATAAGTATAGAACAATTCCAGCTGATTTTCAAGAGTTTTCCCTTTAATTGTTCACAAGCTTAAAGACCTTGGCTGTTCGCTTTATCTTACCAGCTTAGGGTTTTTTAAAAGCGCGCATACGGAGTACAACTGAACGGACAACAAAAAAGGATTGGCTCAAAAGAACCAATCCTTTAATATGTTTTGTTATTCAGTTATTAAGCCTCAACTGTTACGTCAACAAATACAACGCCTGTCTTGAGCTCGTTGCCGAACTTCTTGCCTGCAATCTGGCAAACGTTATCGTAAATCATAGACTGAACTTCAGCTGTCTTGAGTTCAACCTTTACTGTACCCTTGCCTTCAGCGTTGCCTGTGATTATGCCGTCCTTTACGGAGATAACCTTAGCGCTCTCGTCGTCAACGCTTACAGCGTAGGAGTTCTGAGCTGTGAACGCGTCGGTGATAGCGAGCATTGTTACAAGATAAGCGCCCTCTTTGTAGCTTTCGCCCTTCTTAAGAGTGATATTAACGTGGAGGTTGCCGTCCTTGTCTGTAACATAGCTGCCTTCGGGAATGCTTGTGTAAATAGCGCCGCCGTCGCCTGATTTAGCTGAACCGTTTACGGCTACAACCTTGAAAATGTATAATGTGGGGTTAACGCCGATCTCATAAGTGAACGATGTTTCCTTAGTTGTGCCAAGGTCAACGTATTCAGAATTAACGATTGTAGCTACGCCTAACTGATACTCTGTAGCGCCTTCAACCTTGTCCCATGTAACTGTAACCTTGTTGCCCTCAGCCTTAGCTGTGCCTACGGGAGCAGCGAGGAACGCGCCCTTCTTAGCCGCGGAAGCTACGGAAGTTGACTTGCCGTTTACAGCCTTAACCTTGAAGCTGTAGGTTTTGCCCGATACAGCCTTAGTGTAGGTGTAGTTTAACTTAGTTGTTGTAGCAACCTTTGTTGTTCCGCTGTACACATAGTACTTCTTAGCGCCCTTAACCTTTTTCCACTCAACCTTCGCGCCTTTGGCAGTGTTGACAACAGATTTGATAACAGGCTTTGTGAGTCTTACAACCTTAGCGGACTTTGACTTCTTGCTTACCTTCTTGCCCTTAACAGCCTTTACGGTATACTTGTAAGTCTTGCCTGCCTTAGCCTTCTTATCTGTATA
>CADBSD010000050.1 GCA_902797225.1 uncultured Ruminococcus sp.
GAACCCCTGACCTACTGCTTAGAAGGCAGTTGCTCTATCCAGCTGAGCTATTGGCGCATTAATCAGCCTGTCTATTATATCTAAATTAATCTGATTTGTCAAGTGATTTGACGCTTTTATTCAAAAATAATTAGGAATATTTTAAATTTCTTCCTTTGGAATACTGTTACAAAGCGAACTGTTTTTATATCTCGGGTCATATGTAACTTCTCTGATAACCTTTATAAACTCGGGAATTCTGATTTTTTCGTTCTCGCTCAGTAATTCAACCTCGAGATATGCTTGTTTATTCCAAAAAGGAAATATATCTATCTCGTAATATGTGCCCTTATACATCAGGCAGTATCTTTCCTTGCGGATTGTGCCTGTAAGTATATTTTCATTCATCAGATTTTCGTATTCTTCTTTTGTGAGTCTGGTTTCTTTTTCCTCTCTTACGGTTTCGCTGATTTTTCTCTTAACTGTTTTTATATATATCCAGCTTCCGTTTTCACCGCGTTTTCTGAGCCTGAACCTTCCGTTTTTGCCCGTTAAATAGCTTTGCTCAATAAATGATTTTGAACAGGGGAGAGTGAGCATATAATCGGTATCGGGATACTCTATCAGGAATTTTCTTTCGATCTCAAGCGGTTTCGGAATTCCTAAAAAAGATTTTACTTCCTTTAACAGAATGTCAAATTTTTTGTGATAGCTTTCGCAGACGGGGATAAATCTGTAGTGAGGATTCCCGCACCACGCTCTGAGCGATTTTTCGTTAATGCTCTGAGCTTCCGATTCGCTCTCAATCCTGATACCTCCGTTAATATAGGCGGATTTACTGCTGTTTGAGGTGCTGTCCATATGAAACACCGCGTCATACCTGTCGCGTAAATCTATTTCACTCATACCGAGTTCTGTTTTTATACGCTCGAAATCCTCGTCGTCAAGATACACCCTCGCGTCCATAAGTCCTCTGTCGCATATTATAACGGCGTTTTCGTTTTCGGGTATGCTGTTTTCAATTTCTTTTTCGCGCTTGAGCTGGTTTAAGGCAATAGCCTTTTGAAACTCATACACGGGCTTGTCGCGGTCAAACCCCTCGGATAATACTTCTTCGGCTGATTCGAATACGGGATAAACCTTGTATCCGTATTCATTCAGCTTCGGAATCAGCATTTTTATAGCTCTGCTTTTTCCGCCCGACGGGCCTCCCGACAGTACTATTTTTGAAATATGGTTCATAATCTCACCCTCATATGCTAATTATAGTTAAGTTTTATGTCTATATGTTTCTAATTTAGAATTATAACCACTTTATTGTGATAAAGTTTAGCTATTTTCTTGACAGCGCAAATAAACGGTGATAAAATTTATTTGTATTTAAAACTAATCATTTACAGGAAGGAAGTCGAACGACTATGAAAAATATCGATTGGTCAAACTTAGGCTTTGGCTATATCCAGACTGAGAAACGCTATGTTTCCGATTTTAAAGACGGAAAATGGGACGACGGCGTAATTACCGACGACGCTACGGTTAAGATTAACGAGTGCGCGGGCGTTCTTCAGTACGCTCAGACGGTATTTGAGGGCTTAAAGGCTTACACAACAGAGGACGGAAGCGTTGTAACATTCCGCCCCGATTTGAACGCGGAAAGACTTATGCAGTCCGCCGAAAGATTACAGATGCCCGTAGTTCCCAAGGAAAAGTTTATTGACGCCGTTGAAAAGGTTGTAGCGGCTAATATCGATTATGTTCCGCCCTACGGTTCAGGCGCTACATTATACATTCGTCCGTATATCTTCGGCACAAACCCCGTTATCGGAGTTAAGCCCGCCGACGAGTATCAGTTCAGAGTTTTCGTTACTCCCGTTGGCCCTTATTTCAAGGGCGGCGCTAAGCCGATTACTATTCGTGTATGCGACTACGACAGAGCCGCTCCTCACGGCACAGGTCACATCAAGGCCGGCTTAAACTATGCTATGAGTCTTTACCAGATTGTTGACGCTCACGAAAAGGGCTTTGACGAGAATATGTATCTCGACGCCGGCACACGCACATACGTTGAGGAAACAGGCGGAGCGAATTTCCTGTTCGTAACCAAGGATAACAAGGTGGTTACTCCTAAGTCGAACTCGATTCTGCCGTCTATCACAAGAAGAAGCCTTATGGTTGTTGCCGAGAAGTATTTAGGCCTTGAGGTTGAGCACCGTCCCGTAGCCTTTGAGGAGGTTAAGGATTTCGCCGAGTGCGGACTTTGCGGTACTGCCGCCGTTATCTCGCCTGTAGGCAAGATTAACGACCACGGTAAGGAAATCTGCTTCCCCAGCGGAATGGACGAAATGGGCCCGATTACAAAGAAGCTATACGATACGTTAACAGGTATTCAAATGGGACGTATCGAAGCGCCCGAGGGCTGGATTCACAAGATTAAATAAGTAAACTTTCGGGATTGCCGCGCAGCAGTCCCGATTTTCGTTATATTGCATAAGTAATCTAATTGAATTTTGTACAACATTATTTCAGATAATATATTATAATAATATATTTTATAGGGGGTAAAACTAAAGTAAGCTTTAAGCTTATAAGCGTTCCGAAGAAGCTTAAAAAGCTTATTAAGATAAATGCTAAGGGCGTTATCACCTTTAAAAAATGGAAACAGCCTAAAAAGGCAACTTACAGAATTAAAGTAAGAATAACCGCTAAGGGTAACAAAAATTATTATTCAAAGACGGTTAATAAGGTTATAAAGATTAAAGTTAGATAAGTTTTAGAATGAATAACGCCGACGGGATTTACTCGTCGGCGTTTTCTTAACGGTCGGTTCCGATTCCGATTTGTATTATAAAAAAGAACTGTCGCAAAAGCGACAGCTCTTTTTTATGGTGGAGATGGGGTTGGTTTAATTTATGTGAAATATTCATCTCGTCTGTGGGGTTCACGTTTTTGGGAAAGGTATCATCAGCGCTCCTCCCTAAAAACGCTCCCCGGAGCGTTTTCTTAACGGTCGGTTCCGATTCCGATTTGTATTATAAAAAAGAACTGTCACAAAAGTGACAGCTCTTTTTTATGGTGGAGATGGGGGGAATCGGACCCCCGTCCGAGAATTAATTCCCTTGGTTTTCTACGAGTGTAGTTATTGGTTTACATTCCCTTAGCGTATCGCCCAATAACAGGCTCTGCGCCTTAGTAGTTCCTTATGTGTGACCAAGGTCGGAACATCCCTCGATTCACATTTACCACTAAATCGATGCCCTTATTTAAGCCGTGGTGCTCTTAAACAGGACAGACAGCGATAATTACGCTGCCATAGCAACTTTATTAGTTTTGCCGTTTAAATTTAAAATTGTGGATTTTAAAGCGGTTCCACACCGCTACTCGCTTACCAAGGTTCAAAACCCCCGTCGAAACCTTTACATCCCCGTTTTTTATATGTCCGCGTCAATCGTGGACGTTCCTATCTTAAATGTAATATCCCCCTTACGTATAGTGTCCTACGAGATTTTGGATAGGGAGGATAGGTTCATCTATATAGTTTTAAACATAATCATAAATTTGATTCTATCTGAAGCTTTCCTTCAGTGCTCTCTCAATTGTCCTTTTAGCGGATTTCTTAGCCATATCGTCGCGTTTGTCGTAGAGCTTTTTACCCTTGCAAAGCCCGATTTCAAGCTTAATACGGTTGCCCTTAAAATAAACGCTCAATGGTATTATAGAATAACCCTGTTGCTGAATTTGTCCGAAAAGCTTCATAATCTCTTTTTTATGCATTAGAAGCTTTCGAACTCTCAGCGGGTCCTTGCACCAGGCGGCGCCTTGCTCGTAAATGGAAATATGAAGCCCGTTAACGAACAGTTCGCCCTTAACTATTGAGCACCAGCTATCCTTAAGGTTGACTCTGCCTGCGCGGATTGATTTTACTTCCGAGCCCTTAAGTTCGATACCCGCCTCATATTTCTGCTCGACAAAGTAATCGTGGTAGGCTTTTTTATTGTTGGCGATAGTTTTTATTGTATCACTCAAAGTTCATTCCTGCCTTCCAGCGCTCTGGCGAGCGTTACCTGATCCGCGTATTCCAAATCACCGCCTACGGGTATACCGTACGCGAGTCTGGTTACTTTTATGCCTATAGGCTTTAACAGCCTGGAAATATACATTGCCGTAGCGTCGCCCTCAACTGTCGGGTTTGTAGCCATAATTACTTCGTTTACTTCGCCCGATAATCTTGCTATAAGCTCCTTGATTTTTAAATCGTCAGGGCCGATATCGTTGAGAGGGGAGATAGCTCCGTGTAAAACGTGGTAAGTTCCCTTGTATTCGTCTGTAGCTTCCATAGCCATGGCGTCCCTCGGGGTTTCCACAACGCAGATAACGCTTTTATCGCGTTTTACACTGCCGCAAACAGGGCACAGTTCGCCGTCTGTAAGATTGCAGCATATTTTGCAGTAATGGATTTTCTCGTGCGCCTCAATAATAGCCTCGGAAAACGCTCTAGCGTCGGATTTCGTCATATTGAGAACGTAATACGCGAGGCGCTGGGCTGTTTTGTAGCCGATACCAGGCATTCTTTCAAACTGCTCCACCAGCTTTTCCAGCGGAGCGACGTTATAGCTTGCCATTATTAAAAGATACCGGGGAGGTTAATTCCGCCCGAAAGAGCGCCCATTGTTTCTTCTTTTTCCTGAGCGGCGGCTCTTAAAGCCTCGTTTGTAGCCGCGATAATTAAATCGGAGAGCATCTCGGCGTCCTCGGGGTCGATAACCTCGGGGTCAATCTCGATTGACTTAACTTCCATTTTGCCCGTAACCGTTACCTTTACAGCCGAGCCGCCCGATGTAGCGCTGTATTCCTTAGCCTCGAGCTCCTCAGTAGCGGCTTCCATAGCCTCCTGCATTTTCTGAGCCTGACGGGCGATTTGCTGCATGTTGCCTGCTCCGCCGCCACCGTATCCTTTGGGTAATCTTGCTTTCATAATATTCTATCCTTTCTTTAATACATTATTCTTCTGTTAGTTTTATATCGCTCTCTCTGAGATTGTTCACAAAATCATTGAGAGGGTCTTTTTTTTCTTCTTTTTTCTCGGGCTTTTTGTAAGGGCCGAGATTATACATTTTGCCTGTTACTTCCTGAACGGCTTTTTTTACGTTCGCTCTCTGGGAGCCCTCGCGCAAAAGTCTGAACGGTATTTCGCTTTGCGCGTCAATTAAAAGATAATTTCCGCTTTCGTAAGCGTTTGTATTGCTGAACGCCGCCGCGATACCCTTCGAGTATTTTTTTATATTCTCAACAACCTCGGGCCATTCTCTGAACGGCTTGGCGTTATTGTAAAGCTCGTCTAAATTGACCTTGTTTTTTGGGGGCTGAGGTTTCTCGGCTTTAACGGTTTCAGCCTCAGCGACGGAAGGTTCAGAGGGGGGAGGAGGAAGCTCTTCCTGAGGCTTTGGAATATCAACCATTTTGGGAGGTATCGGTGTTTCTTCCTTTGCTTCGGGTTTAGTTTCGTTAGCTGTTTTCGTTTCGGGTTGTTTTATCTCGGTTTTAAGCTCGGACTTTTCCGCCTTAACCGTAATTCCCGATTTCAGCGCTTTTTCAAGCGCCGAAACTCTCGCCGTAAGCGCTTCATTAGTGCCCTCAAGCTCTGGAGCGGAAAGCTTTACTAGCGCCATTTCAAGCTCCGTTTTGTTGCTGTTGCCCTTGCCCATACGCTGATAAGTGTTCTGGAGAATATCCATAATATAGACAATCTCGCCAAGAGTCAGGTAATCAGACTGTGTTTGAGCCATTTCAAACTCGTCCGAGGACATAACAATATGGGACAGTGGATTTCTTGTGCATTTTATCATCATAAGACTTCTGAAATGGTCCAGAAGCTCGTCGCAAAGTCTTGCCATATCCTTGCTTTCCCGGTGAAGCCTGCTCAGTACCTCAAGAGCTTTAGCGGTGTTTTTGTTGATACAAGCGGTTGAAAGCTCAAAAAGGTAATCTTTTCTCGCGAGTCCCGCTGAGTTTCTGACGATTTCCGAGGTTATATGAGTGCTTGTGCCGAGACATCTGTCCATAAGCGACAGCGCGTCGCGCATAGCTCCGTCGGCGATTGCCGCGATAAGCAAAGCCGCGTCGTCGTCGATAGAAGCGTTTTCGTTTTCGGCTACAAATTTTAGCCTGTTTTTAATATCCTCGGGCGAAATTCTGTTGAAGTCAAATCTCTGACAGCGTGATAAAATGGTGGAGGGTAGCTTGTGAACCTCAGTTGTCGCCAGAATGAATACAACGTGTTCGGGAGGTTCCTCAAGAGTTTTGAGCAGAGCGTTGAACGCCTGGTCGGTGAGCATATGAACCTCGTCGATAATATAAACGCGGTATTTTCCTCTGGCGGGGCGGAACTGCGCCTCGTCGATTACCGCTCGAATATCGTCGATTCCTCGGTTTGAGGCAGCGTCCATTTCTACAACGTCGAGGATACTTCCGTCGTCGATTCCCTTGCAATTCTCACATTCGCAACAGGGATTTCCGTCCTGCGGGTTAAGACAGTTAACGGCTTTGGCGAGTATTTTAGCGCAGGTAGTTTTACCCGTACCTCTCGAGCCCGTAAAAAGATAAGCATGGTTTATCCTTCCGCTTTTAAGCTCGTTTTCAAGCGTACGCGTAACCTGAGGTTGTCCCGAAACGTCCGAGAACTTTTTCGGTCTCCATTTTCTGTATAATACCTGATACAAAATACTCACTCCTCTCTATAGAAAAAGTTGCAAACCGTAACCGTAAATTACGGCTCGTTTAAATAAGTGAACGACAGACTTACTGCATCGCATCTCAGTAATGCTTAATGCTGCTCGGTTCCCCGCCTGACATGGTTCACAGACCTCAATCGTGCAGGGCCTGCCGCTCGCTTATTTAAACGATAGTCATCTGGTTTGCAACTACAATGTATTTTAACATATTTTTATTATAAAATCAATAGAATTATAGTTTTTTTATTATCCTTGTGTTATAATCGGATTATAATACATTTTTCGACGGAAAGGCGGATAATTATGGCGGATAAAACTTCAAAAAAACTGAGAAATATGCTGATGTACCAGATTTTTGTACGTGATTTCAGCGAAGAGGGTACGTTCAAGGCGGTAGAAAAGGAGCTTTCCCGTATAAAGGAGCTCGGTACTGATATAATCTGGTTTATGCCGATTCATCCGATAGGTAAAATAAAGCGTAAGGGAACGCTGGGCTCTCCTTACGCGATAAGCGATTACAGAGCGATAAATCCCGAGTTCGGGACTTTGGAGGATTTTAAGTCGGTTGTCGATGAAATCCACAGGCTCAAAATGAAGTGTATTATAGACGTTGTATATAACCATACTTCACCAGATTCCGTTTTAAGCGTTGAGCATCCCGAGTGGTTTTACCATAAGCAGGACGGCTCATTCGGTAACAGAGTGGGGGACTGGAGCGATATTATCGACCTTGACTATAACAACAAAGAGCTCTGGGACTACCAGATTGAAACGCTTAAAATGTGGGCGGAAATTGTCGACGGCTTCCGCTGTGACGTAGCTCCGCTTATTCCGATTGAGTTCTGGGAAAAGGCGAGAGCGGAGGTTGAAATAATCCGTCCCGAATGTATTTGGCTCAGCGAGAGCGTTCACCCCGGGTTTATCACATATATGCGCTCTAGAGGACTTACGGCATTATCGGACAGCGAGATTTACCGCGCTTTTGATATCAGCTACGAGTACGACTGCTATGATTATTTTCGAGCGTATGTCGAGGGCAGAGGCTCGCTCGAAAATTACGCGCTCGAGATCAACCGCCAGGAATACATTTATCCCGACAATTATGTAAAGCTTCGTTTTCTGGAGAATCACGACCAGACTCGCGCCGCGTTCCTTATTCCCGACGAAAAAGCGCTCAGAAACTATACGGCGTTTATGTTTTTCCAAAAGGGTATGGCGCTCGTTTACGCGGGACAGGAAAACGGCGTTGAGCATTTACCGAGCTTATTCGATAAGGACGTTGTGGATTGGAACTCGGGCACGGCTTCACTCAGCGGCTTAATCAGGACGCTCGTCGATATTAAAAAGAATAGTATTTTTACAGATAGCTCCTACGAGGTAAAGGCTGTATCGGAAAGCTTTTTAACGGCAACTCACACAAAAGACGGCAGTAAGGCGCTCGGTATATTCTCATTAAAAGGAGAAAGCGCCTATATCCCCGTCAGCTTCAAGGACGGTATCTATACAAACTTAATCGACCAAAATAGAGTCGAGATATTCAGAGGCGGTATACAGAGTAAAGGCGAGCCCATTATTATAATCACGTAACAATATAATCGGTTCAATAGTTTTTGATAAAAAACATAAAGAAAAGAAAAATATAGTAAAAACATAACGGCTGCCGAGTTTGGCAGCCGTTAGCGTTTATAGTTATAGAATTAGTTGTTGATGAGCTTATCCTCGTCAGACCAGCTGTAGAGCTTTCTGATTTCCTTACCGATAACCTCGGAGGGATGCTCTGAAGCGAGCTTTCTCATTGCCTTAAAGTGAACCTGACCGCCTGCTTCAGACATATCAAGTAAGAATTCCTTAGCGAATGTTCCGTCCTGGATGTCCTTAAGAACCTGCTTCATAGCCTTTTTGCTGTCCTCGTTGATGATCTTTGGACCTGTTACATAGTCGCCGTACTCGGCTGTGTTGGAGATAGAATATCTCATTCCCGCGAAGCCTGACTGATAAATAAGGTCAACGATAAGCTTCATCTCGTGGATACACTCGAAGTAAGCGTTTCTCGGATCGTAGCC
>CADBSD010000051.1 GCA_902797225.1 uncultured Ruminococcus sp.
AAAGCAAGTAACGAAGATCGTTAAAGGTTCGTAATTATATTTGACTTTAAAGCCGATTTTTCAGTTGAAAGGTCGGCTTTTTTTATTGCTTGCTCAGTTGCGCGCTGCGCGCGCACGAGCAACAGCTATCCGAAAGCGGACGCGCTTTCCTGTTTTGACATATACTCCCAAGAAAAAGTGAAATAATCCTTTACTTTTTCTTTTGGTTGTGTTATAATACCAAAAGTTAAGCTTTTACGCGGATTTTGGATTATGCCGTTAAACGGATTTTCACAGCCTTAACCTGCGTTTGAGCAAATATTTAATGAAAGGTGGAAATAATAATGTTACCCGAGGAAAAGAAAGCTATAATTGAAGAATACGCTATTCATGAGGGAGATACAGGTTCTCCCGAGGTTCAGATCGCGCTTCTCACAAAGAGAATCAACGACTTGACCGAGCACTTGAAAGAGCATAAGAAGGATCACCACTCAAGAAGAGGTCTTCTTAAAATGGTTGGTCAGAGACGTTCTCTCCTTAAGTACCTCACAAAGGTAGATATCGAGAGATACCGTTCAATTATCAAGAGATGCGGTATTCGTAAGTAATTTAAGCTATTTAGGGCAAGCGGTGACGTTTGCCCTATATCTCGTTTTTGAGAGAAATATTATCTTTACAAATTACAGGATTTTTACGCACTCGCTTTAGCGGTAAAACGAGTCTGCAATTAATTTACAGGTTGGTTTTATTGCTAAGTGACGCTAAAAAATCCTGTGAAAATATAATTGAGTTTATACTCAGAAAGGATTTTTTATGAACAGAAAAATGGAGTTCCCAAACTACAAGGTTTTTGAAACCGATTTCGCGGGCAGACCCCTTAAGATTGAAACGGGTAAGATGACTCAGCTGGCTAACGGCGCTTGTCTTGTAAGCTACGGAGAAACCGTAGTTCATGTTGCCGTAACAGCTTCCGCGAAGCCGAGAGACGGCGTTGATTTCTTCCCGCTTTCGGTTGATTACGAGGAGAAACAGTACGCCGTGGGCAGAATCCCAGGCTCTTTCTTAAAGCGTGAGGGCCGTCCTTCCGAAAAGGCTATTTTAACAAGCCGTGTAATTGACCGTCCGATCCGTCCGCTTTTCCCGAAGGATATGCGTAACGACTGTTCGGTCGTATGTACGGTTATGGCGGTTGATCCCGACTGCTCGCCCGAAATCGCGGCTATGGTCGGTACTTCTATCGCTATCTCGATTTCCGACGTTCCCTGGAACGGCCCTATCAGCGGCTGTTCGGTAGGTCTTGTTGACGGTGAAATTGTTATTAACCCCAACGAGGAGCAGAGAGCTAAGTCGGATATGGCTACTACAGTCGCTTCGACAAGCGAGAGAATCGCTATGATTGAGGCGGGCGCTAACTGCGTTGACGACGAAACAATGTACAACGCTATTATGGCGGGCCACGAGGCTAACCAGAAGATTATCGAGTTTATTAAAGGTATCGTAGCTGAAATCGGTAAGGAGAAATTCTCTTATCCTTCAAACGATCCCGATCCCGAAATGTTCGAGGCTGTTTACAATTTTGCCGAGGCTGACGTTAAGGTTGCCCTCGATACAGACGACAAGAACATTCGCGACGAGAGATTAAAGCCCATTTACGAGGCGGTTCACGAGAAGTTCGACGAGATTTATCCCGAGTGCGAGGCTAAGATTGACGAGTGTCTGTACAAAACTCAGAAAACTATCGTACGCCGTTGGCTTTTAGACGAGCAGAAGCGTGTTGACGGACGTGAAATGGACGATATCCGTCCTCTCGCTTCCGAGGTAGGCGTTCTTCCCAGAGTTCACGGCTCGGGTATGTTCACAAGAGGCCAGACTCAGGTTCTTACAATCGCTACGCTCGGTTCTGTCGCTGATAAACAGCTTCTCGACGGACTTGACGGCGAAACTGAGAAAAGATATATTCACCACTACAATTTCCCGAGTTATTCGGTTGGCGAAACAAAGCCCAGCCGCGGTCCGGGACGACGTGAAATCGGTCACGGCGCGCTCGCCGAGAGAGCGTTGCTCCCCGTAATTCCTCCTGTTGAGGAATTCCCGTACGCGTTAAGACTTGTTTCCGAGGTTCTTTCCTCCAACGGTTCAACCTCACAGGGCTCAGTCTGCGGTTCAACACTTGCTCTTATGGACGCGGGTGTTCCGATTAAGGCTCCCGTAGCGGGTATCTCCTGCGGACTTATTACCGAGGGAGAAAGATGGATGACAATGGTTGATATCCAGGGACTCGAGGACTTCTTCGGCGATATGGACTTCAAGGTAGCGGGTACAAAAGAAGGTATCACCGCTATTCAGATGGATTTAAAAATCAGCGGACTTCTTCCCGAAATGGTTAAGGAAGCGCTCGAAAAGACGCACAAGGCTCGTAACTACATCCTCGACGAGGTTATGCTCAAGGCTATCGCCGAGCCTCGTCCCGAGCTTTCAAAATACGCTCCCAAGATGTTCACGACTACGATTGACGCTGAGAAGATTTCCGAGGTTATCGGTAAGAGCGGTAAGGTTATTAAGGAAATCCAGGCTCAGTGCGATTGTAAGGTCGATATCGAGGAAGACGGCGATAAGGGTAACGTATTTATTTCAGGTATCGATACCGAGAAATGTAAGCGCGCTCTCAGTATGATTGAGACTATCGCTAACGATCCCGAGCCGGGCGCTATGTTCTACGGTAAGGTAACAAGAATTATGGATTTCGGCGCGTTTGTTGAAATCGCTCCCGGTAAAGAAGGTCTTTGCCACGTAAGCCAGCTTGACGTTAAGCGCACCAATAAGGTAACTGACGTTGTAAATGTCGGCGACGTTATCCGTGTTAAGGTTCTTGAGATAGACGATAAGGGCAGACTTAATCTCAGCAGACGAGCTGTTCTTATTGAGGTTGACGGCTTAGAGCCCGAGAACGATCCTGATGAGGACAGAAAGAATTCCCGTCCCCGCAGAGGCAGAGGCGACCACCGTCACAGAAGATAATAAAATGATTGTATAATTAATTCTGACCTGTCGGCTGTTTTGGCTGACAGGTCATTTTTTATTATATTTAATTCGATATTAGAATAATAGCTCTGTCTTTTGCGGAAAAATAAAATAATTTTTAAAAAAATTTTAAAAAATTGCGTATTTTTACGCAATTTTTTTGTTTTTTGTATGTATAAGTGAGAGCTGTATGAAAGGAGGATAATATGTCACAGTTAAATAAAAAAGAAAAAGCGTTTTGCAGAGAATACCTTGAAAGCGGCAACGCTAAAAAGGCGGCGAGGTCTTCGGGCATAACCAAAGACCCTTATGAGCTTCTTTCCAAAGAAGCTGTTATAAGCGAGATTAAAAGGCTCGGCACAGCTCTGAACAAGAACAGTGAGCATATCGCCAGAAGCGCTTTAATAAGGCTCGCTGTGGGAGATGTTTCCGACGCTTGTCGTTTGCTTATTATGGACAAGCCCGACGAGGAGATTTTGTCTGAGCTTGATTTGTTTATGGTATCGGAAATCAAAAGAAAAGGAGATACCACCGAAATCAAGTTTTACGACAGATTCAAGGCTATAAAATGTCTGCTCGAGGGCTTTGAAAGCGAACAAAACGCGGTGCCCTTTTACGAGGCGCTTATCGCAGGCGCCGAGAAACTGAACAATTCGCGTAATGGAGATTAAACCTTTTTCAAAAAAACAGTATAGGGCGCTCACGTGGTGGTGCGACGAGAGCGGCGATTCGGATAAAACCGCGATAATTTGCGACGGCGCTGTACGTTCAGGTAAAACGTTCTGTATGTCACTTTCGTTTGTGTTCTGGAGCTTTTACCGATTTAATAATTCTAACTTCGCGATTTGCGGTAAAACTATCCGTTCGGCAAGAAGAAATATCATTACACCGATGATTAACACCTTACGCCAGCTTGGATTTTCGGTTGAAGAAAAGTTAAGTCAAAATCTGTTGATTATAACTTTCAGGGGCGTAGTAAACCGTTTTTACATTTTTGGCGGAAAGGACGAAAGCAGCGCAGCTTTGATACAGGGTATGACGCTTGCGGGAGTTCTTTTTGATGAGGTCGCTCTTATGCCGAGGTCGTTCGTGGAACAGGCTCTGGCGCGCTGCTCTGTTGAGGACAGCAGATTCTGGTTTAATTGCAATCCCGAATATCCAGCGCACTGGTTTTACAGAAACTGGATAAAAAAAGCCGATAAGAAAAACGCTTTATATCTGCATTTTACTATGAGGGACAATCCGTCCTTATCAAAAAGCACGATTGAGCGTTACGAAAGCCTTTACAGCGGGAGCTTTTACGAGCGTTTTGTGCTCGGAAAATGGGTAGCTGTATCGGGCGCTGTTTATCCTTTTATGAAAGACAGCTCTTTTGTAAAACAGCCTGACGCTCCGTTTGAGAAGTATTGCGTGTCCGTGGATTACGGAACGGTTAATCCCGCTTCATTCGGGCTTTGGGCGTTAAAAAACGAGGTGTGGTATCGTATCGACGAGGTTTATTTTGACTCCCGCAGGGAGGGCTATCAGAAAACCGACGAGGAGCATTACAAGGCGCTGTGCGAGCTTGTGGGAAAACGCCGTGTTGAGGAAATAACCGTTGACCCGTCTGCCGCGTCATTTATAGAAACCATTCGCCGTCACGGAAGGTTTAACGTAATTCCCGCGCTTAACAACGTAGTAAACGGTATTCGTCTTACAAGCACGGCTTTAAAAGAGGGAAGAATTAAAATCTGTGATAACTGCGTAGACAGTATACGGGAATTTTCTCTTTACCGCTGGAGCGAAAACGGCGACGATGTTCCGATTAAAGAAAACGACCACGCTATGGACGACATAAGATATTTTGTCGCGACAATACTCGAAAGCGGCGAGAGCTTTATGGCTATAGCCGCCAGAAGATAACAGGAGGATGATTTTGAAATTCTTCAAAAGAAATAAAAAGGGAAATAAGGATTTTCCCGTATATCCCGTTCCCGCGACAACTAATTCCCATTCTTTCGCTTCACTGAAGAATTACTCTCCGCTGAGTATGACGGAATATGAGCTCTATACAAGTTTGAGGGAGGCTGTTCCCGTTATTGACGCCGCTATTGATAAAACGGTAAGGCTTATGGGAGGTTTTACGGTCTTGACGGGGAATAAAACCGTTGACAGAGAGCTTCAAATATTTCTGAATTCCGTTTTAACCAACGGCGGTAATCACGGCATATTTCCGTTTATAACAACCTACATTAACGAGCTTCTGACCTACGGAGAGGCTGTCGGCGAGATAGTTCTCAGCAAAAGTAAAACCGAGATACTCGCCCTTTATAACGCAAGCTTAAAGGACGTAAAAATCTACGCCGACAAAAGCCCGCTCGATTTAAAGGTTAAACGAAACGACGGTATGGACGCTCAGATTAAGCACCAGGAGCTTATTCTTCCTACCTTGCTCAATCCCGAACCGGGTACGGTAAGAGGAACGTCAATCCTCAGAGGTCTGCCGTTTGTGAGCGGTATCCTGCTTACGATTTTTGAGTCGATAAAGACAAACTGGGAACGCGTCGGCGACGTCAGATTCGCTGTTACGTACAAGCCCGACGTCAATTCTTCGGCAGTAAGCAAAAAGCAGGCTCAGCAAATCGCGGACGAATGGAGCAAGGCTATGCGCTCAGGCGACGTATGCGATTTCGTGGCTGTGGGAGATGTCAACGTCAAGGTTATCGGGGCTGATAATCAGATTCTGGACTGCGATATCCCCGTAAAACACGTTATGGAGCAGATTATCGCCAAGCTTTCTCTGCCTCCGTTTGTACTTGGTTTAAGCTGGTCGAGCACGGAGAGAATGAGCGCTCAGCAGGCGGATATTCTCACGAGCGAGCTTGAGTTTTACCGCTCGCTTATAACTCCCGTGATTGCCAAAATCGCGAAGCTTTATCTTAGACTGAGCGGTTATGACGATTACGTTGAGGTTAAATGGGATTTAATCAATTTGCAGGACGAGGTGGAGCTTTCTCAGGCGCGTCTTAATAACGCGCAGGCTTCGGAGATTGAAAAAAGAACAGAGGTGAATTATGAAGACAGGACGAGTTATTAAAAACTCCGCTGTTAATAAAAGCGAGCTCGAGCTAATAAACACTTATTCAAGACGCGAGCTTAAAGAGGACGAGGTTTATGTTTTTTCGGTAGTTCTCTGTGATAACGACGTCGACAGGGATTTTGAGAGATTTACCGTAGAGAGCCTTGAAAAGCTTTCAAAGCTGTTTGTAGGCAAAACGGGAATTTTCGACCACAACCCGAAAGCTCAAAACCAGACGGCGCGTATCATAAGCTGCTCTGTTGAAGCGGTTCAGGGGAAAAAGAACAGCGTCGGCGACGATTATTTCAGACTTGTCGCCAGGGCTTATATGCCCGTGACCGAGAGCAACAAGGAGCTTAGATTATCTATTGACAGCGGAATAACACGTGAAGTCAGCGTCGGCTGCGCGGTTGAAAAAACGCTTTGCAGTATATGCAAAAACGATATAAACTCAAATGACTGTTCTCATATAAAGGGCGAAAGCTATAACGGCGAGCTGTGCTTCGGCGAGCTTGTTAACCCTTACGACGCTTACGAGTTCAGCTTTGTAGCGGTTCCCGCCCAGAAACAGGCGGGTGTAATTAAAAGTTTTAAAGGAAAGGACAGAAAAGTGTCAGATATTTTAAAATCTATTGAAAAAGGCGAGAGCCTTACTCTTTCGGACAACGACTGCAAGCGTCTTGTTAAGTATATTGAAAATCTTAAAAAACAGGCGTATGACGGCGCTGTCTACAGAAATACTCTGGTAGCTGATGTGCTGAAATTCGGCGCTGTGGTTCAGCCTGAAATTTCAAGAAAGACTATGGAAACCGTCACATCGGCGCTCAGTATCGAGGAGCTTAAAGAGTTCAGAGAAGCGTTCAGGAAAGCGCTTAAAAAAGACGAGGTAATAAAACCTCAGTTATACGTTGATAAAAAAGAAAACAACTCGGCTGACAATACCGAGTTCAGAATTTAAGGAGGAATTATGAACGTAGATTTTAAGGGCTACGGAGAAAACGTGGCAACATTTATAGCAAGCGGCACATTATCCGCGGGACAGTTTGTAAAAATGAGCGATAACTTCACTGTAGCGGCAGCTGTTGAGGACGACGAGATTCTCGGCTACTGCGTTGGAGTGCGCAACGGTTACGCCGCCGTACAGCTTTCGGGTTATGTAGAAGCAAAATCCAGCGGTACGGTCAACTTAGGTTACGTAGGTATCAGCGCCAAGGCGGCGGATACAATTCAGGCGTCGGCTACAGCCGTTAAACGTCAGGTTGTTTATTCCGATTCCGTAAATCACATCGCGGGATTCATTTTATAAGGAGGAAATATGGCTAATTTTGAAAACATTACGATTGAAAAAGGTATGTACCAGTCAGGCTCAAAAAGCCTTACAGACGTTCTCGAGAAACTCGACCCGTCCGAAAACTATAAGGGTACGTCCTTAGAGGGCCTGGACGCGTTCGGACGTCAGCTTAAAAGATTTGATATCAGAGTATCGGGCGCGGGAAGCGACTGCGTAGAAAAGTTCTTCCAGACAAGCAACTCGGCGGCGCTGTTCCCCGAATACGTAAGCCGCGCCGTAAAACAGGGTATGGAACAGGCTGATATCATTCCCGATATCGTGGCTACCGTTACGAATATCGACGGAATGGACTACAGAAGCGTGGCTTCCGTACTTTCCGAGGACGATAAGAGCTTGAAGGTGGTTTCCGAGGGAGCGGCAATTCCTCAGACCGTTGTAAAAACTCAGGAAAACCTCGTTAAGCTTCATAAAAGAGGAAGAATGCTCGTTTCTTCCTACGAGGCGTTAAGATTTCAGCGACTCGATCTCTTTACCGTAACGCTTAATCAGATCGGCGCCTATATCAGACGAGCTCAGTTAAACGACGCCGTAGACGTTCTTTTAAACGGCGACGGCAATAATAACTCCTGTGAGGTCGTATCATTAAACGACAATAACGCGGGAATTACATACGGCGATTTATTAAAGCTCTGGGGCAAATTAAGTCCTTATGAGCTAAACACTATTCTCGCTCCTACAGACGCGATGAAAACTATACTTTCTATGAGCGAGATGAAAGACAGCCACGCTGGACTTAATTTCCAGGGTACGGGTAAAATGATTACTCCTCTCGGAGCAAATCTTCTCCACACTACGTCAATCGCCTCGGGCTATCTTATCGGTCTTGATAAGAACTGCGCTCTTGAAATGGTTCAGGCGGGCGACGTCGTAACAGATTACGATAAGCTTATCGACCGTCAGCTCGAGCGCGCGGCTATCAGTTGCACCGCTGGCTTTGCCAAAATTTTCAACGAATCAGCAAAAGCGCTCTCTTACTAAGGAGAGCGGTTATGAACATTGAAAATACGTTAAGCAGATTCAGACTGATTTCGGGTATTGAAGAAAATGAGGCGTCGGATTGGGCTGAACTTGTAACGGAGGCTCGGGATTATCTTGACACCCTTGTTATTAAGGACGAGATAACTGAGCTTGACGAAAAAAGGCTCGATAACGCGGCTGCTGTATACGCGTACTACAGATATCTTTCTTATACGATTGGTTCGGAAACATCATTTTCGGCGGGAGATTTAAAGGTCAGCTTCAATAACGATAAAATAAAAGCCGCCAAGGAGATGTGGGAAACCGAGCTTAACGGTATAAAAGATATCGTCGATAATAATGAATCGCTCTTTTTATTCAAGAGGGTGAAGTATTGAAATCATTTGATAAATATATAAAAAAATATGAAAGTTCGTTTACATATGTAAAAAACGGCAACACTATCACTGTAAAGGGTATTATTCAGCCGTTACATTATTCGGACAAGAGCTATTTTTCATCGAAAAGATTTCCCGCTGGAGTTTTTGACGGAAGACATTATTTCCTTATTACAACTCCCGAATACAAAAGCAGGCTTTTTAACGGTCTTGTTATTGACGGGGAAAACACAAAATATCGCGTAAAATCAGTTGAATCCTATCGTGTAAAAAACAATGACTTATACGTGTGGGCGGTTTTAACCGTCCACACGGACAGCACGGGTGGTGTTTATGAATAGTATTATTGATATTGCCGACAGCTTGATAAACAGTATAGCGGAGCTTTCGGAGTTTGAGAATGTAGAGTTCATAAAGGCTTATGATACTTCGGCTTATAATCCGAGGCGCGACGGTATTACCGCCGTTGTCGACGTCGAAAACATCGAAAGAACGGACGGCTATATAACAAGGCTCTATAAGATTGACAGATACGGCGATGTGTACTCCGCAAAGCTGAGCGTGAAGCTCTACGGCGGAAGTGACATTTCGGGGGAAAGCCTTACTTCTGTATCGCTTAATCTGAAAAACGCCGTTAACGTTTGTGACAACCACGAGTTTATTACTAAAAGTAAAATCAGCCCTATCATATACGAGAGCGGTACAAACGCCGTATACAGGGAAATAAGCTTTAATATAGAATATGTTTTGTGTGAGGCGGTAGTATGAGCGTAGTATCAGTAAAAAGTGATTTAAGAGTACTTGTAAACGGAACACCCGTTCCGTCGCTTATAAGCGTAAAGACCGACTATATAACCGCCGAAAAATCGGCGTATGAATTTCTATCTGACGAAGCCTGGGCTGTTATCGCTTCGCTTAAAAAGTATCTTATTACCCTGACCTTTTCGGGAGAGCATCCCGTTTTTGTCGAAAGCACGTCCTGTTTATCTCTCGAAAAAGAGAACCGTACAGTAACTTATTCTGATTGTAGTATAAAAAGTATAGAACAGTATTATTCCGACGGAAAATACAAAACCAAGGTTGAAATAACCGCGGGGAAAAAGGAGTAGAAATGGAAGAAAATATTTTAAATATAGATTCCGCCTCCGACGCGAGAAATATCAGCGAGATTTTTGAGCAGGACAGCCGCAGATATAATCGGGCGCTGTCCGAGGAACAGGAGGCGAAGCTCGGATGAAACCGTCAAAAATACGTTATAAAGGCTATGAATGGCTTCATAACCCCGAAAAGCTCGAGGTCGTAAACGAAGATAATATAGTAGAGCAGAAGCTATTTTACGGTAATTCTCTCGCTGTTAAAAACTCCTCGAAATGCCGCCGTATAAAGGGCAGGGGAAAGCTTGCGGGCTATGACTGCCTTAGACAGTTCAACGAATTGCTGAAGCTTCAGAGCGACGCTGAAAGCGGTGTTTTGACTCTGCCCGAGCAGAAACCTTTTTACGCTTATTTCAAGAAGCTGGAGCTGTTGTGCGAGCCTGCTCCCGAAGTTATTACATATTCGTTTGAGTTTCTTGAGGACAGCGAAAAAAACTATACCGTTGATGAAAAATACTATCATACCGTCGGTGTAGGTGAAACGCTTTGGGATATTTCGTATCTTTATTCTATACCGATAGAAAAGCTCGTAAGCCTTAACCCTGATATTAAACGCGTGGACGAGCTCAGAGTCAGAAGTCAGGTGAGAGTTTGTTAAGATTTGATTTTACGGATATTAATGACAATACGCTGACGCTTTCGAGTCCCGTATACATAGTTATAAACCAGGACGAAAACATTCCCGCCGACGATTTAAGCGTGGTTTTTCCGTTTAAAAAGGATACGCCGGAGCTTTGTAAAGTATCTGTATATGACGGAGAAAGGCTTGTTTTTAAAGGGGTTGTTGACGAACAACAGAGTATAATAAACTCTGACAAGCGCTACACAAAGATTACCGCCCGAAGTATGGCGGCTATGCTGCTTGATAACGAAAGCCGTCCCGTAAGCTACACGAATATTTCAACCTCGGTTATCTTTGAGCGTCATCTTAAACCGAACGGTATCGAAGGCTATAGCGGAGACGATAAGGTTTTAAAAGAGAGCCTGAATATAATGAAGGGCACAACCGATTGGCAGGCGTTTTATTCCTTCGCCATAAAAGCGTATAATAAAATCCCGAGAATAAAGTCCGACGGAACAGCTGATTTCAGCGGTGTACGTTCAGATGACAAGTTAATGTTCTCGGATAAAAACGGCCTGAAATACAGCTCTGTAAAAGAGAACAATAAACGCTGTAAGCTTATCTCCGACGTTTTCGTTAAGGCGGGTGTTAACAGCGGATATAATGTAGGAGTAAGCGACTCTGAAGTTAAAAAGCGAAAAATCAACCGAAGAAGGTATCTGGACGTTTCGGCGCAAAAAGATTTTGATACAGCCGATTTAATGCTTAAAAACGGTGTTAAAAATTCATATGAGGTGACAATTAAAACCCCGCTGAGAATAATTGACAGACTCGGCGCTCAAGCGGAAATCGAAAACACTTATCTCGGTACCTTAAAAGGACTTTACGTCAGCAGTATTTATTATAAATTAACCCCCGATAATGAGGAAACAACCCTGATTCTTAAGGAGAATAAAAATGTGGATTCTTAATTACGTAACAAAAAACTCAATAAACGATACTGTAGCCGACAAAGGCAGCGTAAAAGGCTCGGAAAACGGTAAGGTGAAGATTAACGCCTCAAGCGACTACGCTAAAATTCCGATTGCCGCTCCTTACGGAATTACGTATATGCCCGTAGCGGGGGAGGAAAGCGTCGTGCTTTCGGCGGGAGGAGAGAATATCTGTCTTGGTACAGTGTCTAAAAGCTCAAACCTCGAACCGGGAGAGCTTATGCTGAAATCCGCGGGAGGCGCGAGCATTACCCTTAAAAACGACGGATATGTGTATATAAACGGAAGGCGGGTAAGCTAGTGGATATAAAAATCGAAAACGGAGATTTATCAATCGCGCAAAACGGTATACCCGAGCGTGTAGCGGGACTTGAACAGGCGGTTCAGCAGGTTAATTTTGCCTTGAAGATTCCAAAAGGAAGCTTTGTTTACAACAGGGAAGCGGGAGCTTTTGGAGATATAGATTTCAGCGACGTCGATGTTGGAAAGAAGATTGAGGCAAAAGTTAACGAGTGCCTGTTACATACCGATGTGTACGCTTTTGTCGATTATATTTCCTCGGACGGCGAAAACGTAACAATAGGCTTTGTTTTAAAAAATAATTTCGGAGAATGTACAACGGAGGTGGTAGTAAATGGACAGTTATGAAGACATATATAATAGAATGAAAATCAGATACAAACAGTTATCCTCATACGACGTACCCGAACTGTCGGATATTGATATAAGGATGAGAGTGCTCGCGGGTGAGATTTATAATGACGAGGTAAACCTTGAATTTGTAAAAAGACAGATATTCTGTTCAACCGCGACGGGCGATTACCTTGATTATCACGCCGCTGACAGAGGATTGACAAGAAACGGCGCGGTAAAGTCGAGAGGCAACGTGAGGTTTTTTGTTAACGAGCCTTTGGAGGTTGCGATTCTTATTCCCGCCCAAACCGTAGTTTCCACAAGCGGCGACTCTCCCGTAAGGTTTGTTACCGACAGCGACGCTGTGCTTTCCGCGGGCAGCCAGTATACGACTGTTTCGTGTACAGCGCAGAACGGCGGAATCAACGGAAATGTAGCGGCTTATACTGTAGATACGCTGATTACAAATGTTGTCGGTATTGACGGCGTTGAGAATCTTTACTCGTTTTCGGGAGGAACAAATACAGAAAGCGACGAAGTGTTGAGAAAGCGCGTTCTGGATACATATAAATGGCCGTCAAACGGTACGAATAAGGCTTACTACAAAAAGCTGGCGCTTTCTGTTGAAGGCGTATGTTCCGCGAACGTTGTACCGAGAGCCCGGGGCACGGGAACGGTAGACGTTTATATCTCGGGTGAGAATACGGTTACGCCGATTTCACTTGTCAATGAGGTTGAGGCGTTGATACAGAGCCAGCGAGAGCTTAATGTAGACGTTGATGTTTCCGCGGCGGAGATACTTCGCGCGACTATCGGAGTTTTTGTAGACCTGAAAGACGGTTACGGACTTGACGAAGTAACGCAGAATATCAATAACAATGTTGCGGAGTATATGAGTAAGCTTGAGGTGGGCGAGGGCTTGCCCCAGTATCCGCTTTCCGCGGCGATTTTAAGCGCTGAGGGAGTGGAGAATTTCTTGTTTGACTACACCTACCAGAATGCTTTTCCCGCTGACCCCGAGGTTTTAATAGTGTATAACGAGGTGCTGGTTTCCGAGAGGGAGGTTGAATAATGGACGCTGTATCGTCAATGATAAAAAAACTGCGCCCGCTCGGATTATACAACACCGAAAGAGGCACAAATATTCGCTGTGAGCTTGAGGCTTACGCCGAGGCGCTCGACGAGCACAGGTCACATATAGACGAGGTTCTGCGTGAGTGCTTTATAGCGAGTGCGAGAAACTACGGAATAGAAACAAGGGAAAGGGTTTTAGGCGCTTTAAAAACGAATTACACCCTCACAAAGCGTAGAGAAATGCTTACAAGCAGGAATACCGTTAACGAAAAAGATTTTACTCTTGAGGCCCTGGGCAGGTTTATTAACGGGCTTGGAGTAAATGAATACGACGTTACGGAAAATCCTGCGAACAATCAAATCGCCGTCTGTGTCGGAGGCTCTTATTCCGATACAGAAGCGAACAATATTAAGCGTCAGATAGAAAACTTCCTACCCGCGCATCTTAACCCGATAGTTTATTTCGGCGGAAGAACGTGGCATCAGTTTCAACAGCAGGACAAAACCTTTGCTCAGCTCGACGCGGACGACTTAAATTGGTCTCAAATACATATGCTGTAAAGGAGTGTAAAAATGGCATCAACGAATAAGACAACTCATTTAAGACTTAATAACTGGATAGAAAGCGACAAGCCAAAAAGAGCCGACTTTGTCGCGGATAATACGATTATCGACAGTGTTCTCGGTACTCATATCAACGACAGCGATTTACATCTTACGCTTATTGAAAAAGCGAGAGTATCTAATCCGTACAGTATTTCTTTGGAATACGGTACAGGTTCGGCTACAGAAACATATAACGCGGGATTTGAGCCGAAAATGGCAATTATCTTTAAGGTTACATCGCCTGTGGTAAGAGATATCAACGGTTATCCAAGCGTAAGTATGGCTATCGCGACAACAAAAGGCTCAACTGGCGGAGCGACATTATCAGGCTCGACTTTGACCGTAAAGCAGAGTACTACCTCTGAAAACGGAGTCTTGTATAACCTGAATGAAAACAATGCCGCTTATGTAATAGTATTCTTTAAGTAAATAAGAAAGCCTTTAATAAGGCAAATAATAAGACCGACTTACTTTTGTAAGTCGGTCAAATTTTTAATGTCTTGGCTTATATCTTCCGCCGCCTGAACGACGCGGAGGTTTATTAACGTTGATTTCATCAGTATCGAACTTGCTGCGCTTATTTACGCTTCGTTTCTCTGATTTTCCGCTGTGAGAATATCTCGGATCTTCTCTTTGACTTCTGTACTCTCTCGGATCTCTTTCTGCTGCGCGTGAATGACCTCTGGGAGCTTCAGCAGCTCTCTGAGCTTTCATTTTTCCTCTTCTTCTTACAGCTAAAATAATTAGTGTAATAATGATTAACGCGCCCGCGATTTCAAGTCCGACGCCCGTGTAAAACATCCATATACCGTTGTCGTTCTCGGAAGTATTCTTCTTTATATAGTCGAAGTTTTCAACATCGGTTTTGGTATCGTCGCTGTCGGCCTTGCTGAGCTGTTCCTTGATACTGTTCCAGTCGTTCTTCTTCAACGTATCTGTAGCTACCTTCTCTTTGTCCGTATCATAAACAGGGGAGGTCTGAGCTTTTGTTGAAGAAACGATAGGTTTCTGTGTAGCTCTTGTGGCGTAAGTGTATCTGTTAGTGTTGTTGTTAACGTTATTATTGTTGTTATTACTATTGTTGTTGTATGACTTTGTAGCGTATGTCTGACGCTTTGTCGCCGCCTGAGTCGCTTTTGTCGCGACAGTAACCTTTTTGGTAGTAGCCTGAGTCGCCTTTGTTTTTGGAGCTACTGTCTGCGGAGGAGCTGCCGTCTGGGGAGGCGGAGCGTCGGTTGCGGGTTCAACTTCTTCTTCGTCCGCGAATACTTTAATAGTAAACAGCGAAAGAATAAATACCAGGAAGAAAGCTAAATACGCAATTCTTATTTTTCCTTTCATAATTTACACTTCCTTTTTAAGACTACTGTGCGGAGGTTGCCGCGGCTGTAGTTTCCTGAGGCTTCTCGTAGAACATAGAGGGATCATAACGATTTATTGTACCGTCGTTCTTTGATAACGCCTGTGACTTTTTAAGGTCTTTTCCTGTTTTCTTGATTACGTCCTTGAGAGCGTCGCCCTTCATCTTCTGAAGAACGGTTTTTCTCTCTGTACCCTCAGTGTATTTTTTAACGTCCTTGTTAAGGTCGTTTTTAACAACGATATAAGCTGTGGGGCTGTCGCCGCTTTCGCCTACAACAACGAGAGTTGACTCGCCGTTTTTGAGCTTCTTGTATGCCTTGGCTATATCGGCGTTACTGCTTTCGAGTTCTTCTTTTGTGGAAACCGTATTTGTTACTACGTCGCTTTCTGTTGTGCCGTAATCCTTAATGCACTTCTTTGATGCTTTATCAAATGTTGTTGAACCGTTTGAAAGCTCGTCCACGATCGTCTGAAGCTCGGACTTGATTTTTTTGATTTTCTTTTTATCAAATTTCTCGGACTTAGCGTTTCCGCTTGAGTCGGTTGAGGATTTATAGAGATGTACGGGAATATAGCTGTAATCAACGTAGTTTTCAAGGAAGAAGTCAGCGAGCTTTTTGTTTGTAACTTCCTCTAAACCGCCCTTGTCGTAAAGCTTGTCGAAAATAGCCGACTGTTTAACAGAAGCTAAGTAGGAAACGTAAGCGTAGCTTTCCTCGGAAACGCCGTACTGCTCTACTTCCGCTTTAATAGGCTGGTAGTAACCGTAGTTAGCGTAAGGTCCCATATCCCAGGCGTCCTGAGCCTGCTTTTTAGCGGCTTTCATTTCTGCCTCGTCGTATGTCGCGCCGTCCTTCTTGAAGAGATAGTCAACGGCGATAACGCCTAACATATTCTCCTCCGCCTTATCCTTGATCCAGTCCTTGGCTACAGCTTTTTTGCCGTCGTCGTCAGTAATCTTAAGATCTGTAAAAGGCTCGTTCTCTTTGTATCCTTTAGCCTTCTGAGCGTATGTCTTAGCCTCGCTATACGCCTGATAGAGGCAATAGATGTACGTACCGATATCATACTGTTTGCTTAATGTCTTGTCGGAGTATTTGTATCCCCATTGTTTTGTAATACTTACGGGAACACATCCTGCTACTGAAGCGACAAGAATTACCGCCAGAAGCGCGGCAATAATTTTGTGAAATGGTTTCATTTTCAATTACCGTCCTTTAATGAAAATAGCGTACAAAGTCATATTTGTACATTCTACTAAATTATACACGAAAACACCAAGAATGTAAATGGTTTATAACAAAATTGTAATATTGCGTATATAGTTTTTGGATAATAATCGTTTTTAACCGAAAATATGCTTTAAAACATCAATAATTTCCATATTTTTGGGGTATCTTACGGAAATATACGGTTTATTGCCCGCGTTTAACAGTGCTTGACCTTTTAGCCTTGCCATTAAATCGGAAACACTTTCACTTCGGATATTCTTGAAATACAGAAGCACGGAGGTTTCGTTTTGCTTTATTTCGTAAATTCCGAGAGTATTTGCGATATTTCTTATAAGCGCGATTTCAATTAATCCGAGCACAGCCTGAGGAATTGTTCCGAATCTGTCTTTGAGCTCGTCCTTTACGTCCTCGCAGTCATCTTTGGTGCGGATATCGGCGATACGCCTGTATATCTCGATACGCTGGGAGGTGTTATATATATAGTTTTCGGGAATATGAGCCTCGATATTGACGTCGATAAGACAATCGATATCAGCGGAAACGTTTTCTTCTCCCTTTTCCTCGCTGACAGCTTCCGCGAGAAGCTTTAGGTACATATCGTAACCGACGTTTTCCATATGACCGTGCTGTTGCGCTCCTAAGATATTTCCCGCTCCTCTAAGCTCCAGGTCGCGCATAGCGATTTTGAAGCCCGAGCCGAACTCGGTAAATTCTCTTATGGCGTTCAGGCGTTTTGTGGAAATATCACTGAGGGATTTGTGCGGCGGGAACGTAAAATAAGCGTACGCCTTGCGGCTTGAGCGTCCAACTCTGCCTCTTAGCTGGTGCAGCTGAGAAAGTCCCATTCTGTCCGCGTTTTCTATAATCAGGGTGTTCGCGTTGGGCAGATCGATTCCCGTTTCTATAATAGTGGTGCATACAAGTACGTTTATTTCCTGTTCCAGCATATCGCGCCAGATAGAGGACAGCTGTTTTTCGTCCATTTTTCCGTGAGCTACCGCGATACTCGCCTCGGGTACCGCCTCGCGGATAGCCGCCGCCTTCGCTTCGATTGAGTCGGTTTTGTTATAGAGGTAGAAAACCTGACCTCCTCGTCTGAGCTCCCTGCGGATCGCTTCGTTTAAAACCGCGTTATCGTACTCGAGCACATAGGTCTGAACAGGATGTCTGTCCTGCGGAGCTTCCTCGATTACGGACATATCCCTTATACCGCTCATAGCCATATTCAGCGTGCGGGGGATAGGCGTAGCTGAAAGTGTGAGCACATCTACATTTTTCCGAAGCTCTTTAAAGCGTTCTTTTTGTTTAACGCCGAAGCGCTGTTCCTCGTCTATAATAGCGAGCCCCAGATCCCTGAAAATAACGTCGTTTTGTACAAGCCTGTGCGTACCGATAATAAAATCAATTTCGCCCGAGGCAAGCTTTGTGATTATTTCCTTTTGCTGCTTCGGGGTTCTGAATCTTGAGAGAAGCTCAATGTTTACGGGATAACCCTCGAATCTTTTAAGTACGGTCTGATAATGCTGCCACGCGAGTATCGTGGTGGGGCAGAGAAGAGCGCATTGTTTTGAATCGCTCACACAGCGGAAGGCCGCGCGGAGAGCGACCTCGGTTTTACCAAATCCCACGTCGCCGCAAAGCAGTCTGTCCATAGGCTGAATACGCGACATATCGTGTTTGATTTCCTCACAGCATTTGAGCTGGTCGGGGGTTTCCTCGTATTCGAATTTCAGCTCAAAATCGCGCTGCCACTCGCTGTCGCCCGTGAACGCGAAGCCCTTGGACTGCATTCTTTGGGAGTAAAGCTCTATAAGCTCCTTCGCGATATCCTTAACGGAGGCTTTAACCCTGCTTTTTGTTTTCTGCCACTCGGGAGAGCCGAGTCTGCTGATTTTAACTCTGCTGTCCTCTTTAGGGCCTATATATTTCGCGACTAAATCAAGTTGGGTGACAGGTACGTAAAGCGCGTCGCCCTTTGCGTAATCTATCTTAATGTAGTCCTTTATTACGCCGTGGATATTCATTTTCTGAATACCGCTGAAAATACCGATACCGTGAGTGCTGTGAACTACGTAATCGCCCTTGCAAAGCTCGGAAAGGCTGTAGATTTCCTGACCGTTATTATTCTTTTTTCGAATTTTGTGCTTGCGTTTATACGTAGGATTAAGCCCCTGGCTGAATAATACAAACTTTTCTGCGGAGAACTCAAAGCCCGAGGAAAGCGCGCCGGGCAGAACGTAAAGTCCTTTTTCGTCAAGCTTATCGGGATTTTCCGCTAAGGACGCGGGGTAATTAAGCTTTTGGAGATTATCGGAAAGATTTTGAGCGCCTTTTTTAGTGCCCGCGAGTATCACTACCGTGTAATCGTTTGTTAAATAATCCTTTAAATCGTCCTCTAAGTATTTAATCGAGCCGTTCCAAAGCCCGTGCTGTTTTGCTGTAAGGCTTACAAGCTCAGCGAGCGGAAAATCATAGCTTGCGGAGAAGGTGTCCATAAATACCGAGGCGTACTGTCTTATTAATTCTAAAGAAGAATTAAAATCGAGAGAATATGTTTCAAAGCCGCGGCATAAGGTTCCGTCCTTAAAGTAATCGGACAAGGTTTCTTTAAGCTGAAAATCCAGCGCTTTCGCTCTTTCTTTTACGTTTTTATATTCCGATACAAAAACGAGCTCGTCATTGTCAAGATAGTCGAAAAGCGTCGCGTTTCTTTTGTAGACAAGACCGATGAATTTATCTATTGAGGAAATGCTCAGTCCGTCTCTTATCCTCTGAGCCTCGCTTGTCAATATTTCTTTTGCTTTTTGCTGGTTGGCGCTTTTTAGGAGAGAGGCTTTTTTGTTGATTTTATCCGCTAATTCGTCTTTGTTATCTATGATGATTTCGGTGGAGGGGGTGAGTAGAATTGATTGTACCTTTTCTATACGGCGCTGAGTTTCTATATCAAAGTAGTTCAAGTCCGTAATTTCATCGCCCCAGAATTCGGCTCTTATCGGGTTTTCGCTGTCGGGCATAAAGAAATCGAGGATACCGCCCCTTAACGAAAACTGTCCCATACCGTCAACCTGGTCAAAACGCTGGTATCCGAGTAACGTCAGCGATTTTATACACTGTTCGGTGCTTATTTGAGTACCGATTTTTAAATCAAGAACGGAGCTTTCAAGTACCTCGGGCGGGATCGTAAACTGACACGCGGCGTCAAGACACGCTACAACAACGTCGTATTCGCCTCGCAGCATTTTGTAAAGCACGTTAAGACGCTGGTGCTCATAATCGCTGGATTTACCGCTTATCTCACGGAAAATAAAATCCCTGGAGGGGTAGAAGAAGGCTTTTAACCCCATTGAACACAGGTCGTTTACGATAGTCTGAGCTTTTTGCTCGTCGGGAGCGACACAAAAGGCTCTGACACCTTTACAATGGCAGAGCGAATTAATGATTATTGACTTGTGGATTTCGGTTACTCCCGTTACGCAGACGCTCGATTCAGGCTTTAAAGCCTTGACTATCTTTTTATAGCTTTCGGCCGCGTCGAGTATGTTTTTCAGAAATTTCATCTTTTAGTTGTATCTGTTCATAGCTTCGCTTATTTTTCCGTCCATAATAAGCTCGACGGAATCATAAGTGTTTTCGGCGACAGCTTCCAGTTTTTTGAAATCGTCCTTGGTAAATTTGGAGAGCACCCACGCGGCGAGGTCGTACTCGGGGTTGGGCTTTTTACCTATTCCGATTTTTATTCTGGGGAACTTATCGCTTCCGCTGAGATAAATAATATTTTTCATTCCGTTCTGACCGCCGTCGCTGCCCTTGGAACGGATTCTCATTTTTCCGACGTCAAGGTTTATGTCGTCTAATAATACTATTACATTTTCAGCGGGAATTTTGTAGAAATTCATCGCTTCCACAACCGCCTGTCCGCTGTTGTTCATATATGTGGAGGGCTTCATAAGCAGAACGCGGTGTCCGCCGATTCTCGCTTCGCCGACGGTTGATTTGAACTTAACCCTGTTTATCTTAACGGAGAGCTTGTCGGCAATATAGTCAATCATTATAAACCCCGAGTTGTGGCGCGTGTTTTCGTATTTTCTGTCGGGGTTTCCGAGTCCGACGATTATGTATTCAATCGAGTTATTGCTGAACTTTTTCTTTCCAAACATTATATCACCTGTATATCACAACAAGGGGTACGTTTCCGTACCCCTGCAGTTTGTTATGTTTTTTATCAGTCAAAAGCGGCTGTAAACGAGTTGTCGTTATAAATTCTCGCGATAGCCTCCGCGAATACGGGAGCCGTATGTAATACTGTGAATTTATCGATTCTCTTTTCCTCGGGAAGCGGAACAGTATCGAGAAGAACTACCTTGTTGATAACGGAATCTCTGATTCTTTCAACAGCGGGGCCTGAAAGAACGGCGTGAGTAGCGCAGGCGTAAACCTCTGTAGCTCCGCCTTTTTCCACGATAGCCTTGGCGCCGTTACAGAGCGTGCCCGCGGTATCTATCATATCGTCGAGAATAATTACCTTCTTGCCCTGAACGTTACCGATTATGTTCATAACCTCGGAAACGTTTGCCTTGGGACGGCGCTTGTCGATTATAGCGAGCGCTGTTCCGATACGGCTGGCGAAGTTTCTCGCGCGCGTAACCGAACCGAGGTCGGGAGAAACAACAACATAATCATCAGGATTATCGCCGACAACCTGCTTCATATAATCCGCTAAAATTCCGGCTCCCTTTAAGTGGTCTACGGGGATATTGAAGAAGCCCTGAATCTGGTTAGCGTGAAGATCCATAGTAAGAAGTCTGTCAGCGCCTGCCGCTGTTATAAGGTCGGCGCAGAGCTTTGATGAAATCGGATCACGGGGTTTTGCTTTTCTGTCCTGACGCGCGTATCCGAAATAGGGCATAACGGCTGTGATTCTCGCCGCGGAAGCTCTCCTCATAGCGTCGATCATAATAAGCATTTCCATAAGGTTGTCGTTAACGGGAGTGCATGTCGACTGAACGATAAAGCACTCCGAGCCTCTTACGGATTCGTCAATGGAAACAGCGATTTCGCCGTCGGAGAATTTTTTACAAACAGATTTTCCGAGCGGTAAACCGAGCTGATTCGCGATTTCCTTAGCTACTGACAGGTTAGAGTTACCTGCGAAGATTTTGATGTCTTTTCCGTGAAAATTCATTTTATCTCTCCCTTTAATAAAACTGAAACAATTTGTCCCAATGAATTTACTTGCCTGCTTTTTTATAGATATTCTGATATTTATACAGAAAACTACTTACGCTTTTTCCCGAGCTAATCGCTCTGAGCTTTACTCCGTTGAAATAAAGGTAACAGTGAAAAAAGCCTTTTTTGACTGTTATTTTATCGGCGAAAACCGTATAGTCGTTTCCGAGAGTAATAATATCGATTTTCCCGTTGTCGGTTTTGATTTTTATTACTGAGCTGTTGTTGTATTTTACTAACAGCAACCACCAAAAAAGTATAAATAATATCTCAATCGGAATAAATACTAAGTATAGAATAAAATCGTGATAACGAAGAACCAACAAGTCTATAACAAAGAACATTGTTATCATACCTATCAGAATAACCGCTCTTACGATTTTATAGGCTTTTTTATAAGCCATTTCAGCACCTGTAGCCCTTTTTTACGGCTATCTGTTCGAGCTCCTTGAGCTGTTCGCGGTCATTAGCGCCTAAAACGGTGTCTGAGCTTTTCGCGGTGAACGCGCCGAGCTTATCGTTTTTCTTGAAAAGAAGCTTAATAGCGTCGGGTAAATAGTATTCGTTAGCCGCGTTATCTGATTTGATCTCGTCTAAAACCGAAAGAAGCTTTTCGGTGTCGAACCAGTATCCGCCCGAGTTTACCTCGTTTATCGCCGCTGTTTTCTCGTCGGCGTCCTTGTGCTCGACGATCGCTTCAAGATTTCCCTCGCTGTCGCGTACGATTCTGCCGTAGCCTGTCGGGTCGTCCACCTTAGCGGAAATAACTGTCGCCGCGTTTTTGCAGCTTGTATGGAACTCAAAGGAGTCCTTTATGGTTTCGCTGTCCATAAAAGGAGCGTCGCCGTTTAAGATAACTACGCTGCCCTTGTTTTCGCTTAAGAAATTCTTAGCCTGCATAACCGCGTGGCCTGTTCCGAGTCTTTCAGCCTGGAAAACAGTTTCAACGGGGAAGTCGAGAGTTTCGGCGAATTCGTCGATATATTCCTTGCCGAAGCCTTTTACAATACAGATTTTATCTATTCCAGATTTTCTTACGGAATTCAAAACCCATTTAAGCATAGGCTCGCCCAAAACCTCGGCAAGCGGCTTCGGTTTGTTCATTTTCATTCGTTTACCCTCGCCGCCGGCGAGTATAACAGCACATTTATTCATAGATACAATACCCCTATGTTCAAAAATATACACTCTAATTATCTCACAGTTTGGCGATTTTTCAACCCTTAAATGTAAAAAAATTTTATTTTATTTGATTTACACATAATATTTTGGAAAAAATATCAAGATTTTTTGCAAATTTTTTCTTTTTTTTCTAAAATGATATTCCAATTTCCTTTCAGTTTTGTTATAATATATCCAAGACTGTAGAGTCGGTACGGTATTATATACCGTATCAAAATAATTACTTATTATTAGGAGGTAATCTTATGGCAAACAAATGGGTTTATTTGTTTACTGAAGGTGACGCTTCAATGCGTGAACTTCTCGGTGGTAA